>CAUSYJ010000038.1:0-11957 GCA_963535845.1 uncultured Alloprevotella sp. | reverse complement strand
CTTTGTGGAAAAGTACATTCCTTATAAGATGATGGCTGGGACAAATGGGCAGTGGGTATTTTACTATATCTTCAAACTGATTCTCTTTGTTGTCATCGGAGTTTTTACCGCTCCTTTTACTTGTCTCTGAGCTGTGTATAGGGTATTCAAGGCTTTTCGGTAAGAGGAGGTAATTTCCCCAACTGAGGGTTGGAGAAATTGCTGTCTATATTTTGAGAGATTAGCAGAACTTCTGCAACCAACAGTTGCAGAAAATAGATGAAGGGAGATATTCCGGTTTCGGAGTATCTCCCATTGTTTCATTTACCGTTTCTTGAATTTCCCGCCTTTCAAGTCGCTCTCCACCATAACGTTTATTCAGTTTCTCCCGGAGTCCGTCAAGGAAATAGGTGCGGCTGTCGTCCTTGCGGCGCTTCATGTTCATATAGACGTTGTAGCAGTTCTTGATTTCCACGCCGAAGATGTTGGAAGGAGCGTCTGCCAATTCCTCCACACCAATCTCTCCATTGTTGATACAGTCGCAGGTGTCAAGGGCGTAAAGGAGTTCCACCAAGTCCACAACCTTACCTGTCCAGTGGAACTTCTTGGCAGGAGAGGCAAGGACGGTGTTCGCTGTCGGCAGCAGCCCTTTGATACGCATGTCGAGGAGTTCCAGCTCGATGGCGACGATGTCCGAAAGTTCTTTCAGTTTTTTTCTGCCATGCTGCCCTTCCGACAAGTTCTGTTTAGGGCAAGTAGATGGCAGGCGGTGTAGCGCAGTGTGCGGTACGTTGCTGTCAGGGAGGTCTCCGTTTCTCTCATGGCAAGGATTTCCGTGCGGAAGTCCTCGGCGGCACGGCATATCTCGTCGGGGGATTGTGCGGAGAGGATTATCTCCAATTTGGGTGATTGCGTCAGTCGTTCCATAATATCGTGAGTTAAATTACAAATTAGCGCACTATGCCCGTGGGGAGCAAGGAAAAATCTATGGGCGGACGGGCCGAACCGAGAACCCGAGGTAGCGTCTGCTGTAGTTGTACTTGTCGTGTCTATCCGAATCGAAGTTGAGGTTGCTGGCGTAGTCGTTGTACCCTATGTAGAGCGAACTCGACCTGAAGTAGCCCCAGCTACCGGCATTGTTGAGTACGGAACCTTTGCGGTAGCCGGCGGCAGGCAGGAAGATGGAGTTGCCGTTCTTTTTGCTCTTCACTTCGTAGCCTTTCACGCCGTTTTGCGTGGTCCATGTCCAGGTGCAGTTGTCTCTCAGTTCTTGGATTTCGTAAAAGCTCGGCATGCGCCACGGCGAGCCGAGGTTGGCGATGGCGGCGTCGTCGGCCGCTTCGAGGGTGGTCTTGTTGTCGCCGATGAATTTGCCGCCAGCGTCATACCAGATGCCCTCGGTCTGGCCGTCGGCGATAGTGTACTTGGTGATGTGCATCTCGTCGGACTGCCCCGCCTGCATCCACTTGTAGGTTGCCCAAGTGTATTCTGCTTTGGGCTCGGTCTCTCCCCAGGCGTAGTAACTGCCGTAGTCGCTCGGCTTCGATGCGCCGAGGTTGCACTTGGCCCACTTCACGCTCAGGCCGAGGTCTACGTATTCTTCCGTGGAGCCTCCGCCTCCTCCGATTTCCGTCATCGTGCCGCTGTAGTTGGCGGTGAGGGTGTGCTCCTTACCGTCTTCGCCTTTTACGCGCCCGTTCTCGAGCTTGATATTGATGGTGCCCTCGGGCGAGCCGCTAATGGTGAGTGTGCCGGTGGTGAAGACGGGGAAGTCGCTATCGTCGGGGGCGGCATTAGTCTTGATGAGGCTGGTGCCGTCGGACTTATAGTAATCTACCACCCAATACCACCCGCTGTGCTCCTTTTCCTTTTTGGTCAGGTCGATAGGGTTGCCGGTGATGTGCTGGGCTTTGTTCAATTGTATTTCCACCTTTTCCTTACCGTCGGCCGAGAGGTTGAGGTAGAGGCTGTAGTCGCCATCGCCCTCGTCTTTGTACTCGGCCTTGAGGATGGGTTTCTCCTTGCCGTCTATGGTCACGGTCTGCACCTTGAACTCGGGCTTCGGGTCGGGTTTCGGCTCGTCATTATCACTCGAGCAGGCGGTGAACGCCGCGCTCATCATCATCACTGTTGCTGCGAGAGCAAGCGTCCTGCCTGCCGCTTTCGCAAAGAAATTATTTCGTTTCATTATTGTTGAATGTTTTGCGATGTTGGTTGCCTTCCCGTCGCGAACAATTCGAAAGGCTTATATCACTGTTTTACATATACCGTCTGCAAACCCACGCCCTTATAGCGCATTGCCCCATACTTGCCGCCGCCCTGATAGTCCTGACAGAAGCTGTAGTCATGGGCTTCGAGCTTGCCCTTCTTGTTGCGGTAAACCACCCATGCCCGCACGGCGCGATCGGTCGGCACACTGCCGTTGTAGTGAACCTTCCACGCTTCATTGATGACCACCACGCGGAGTGCGCCCGGCACCTTCTGCCTGGCTATGCTCAGCACCTGTGCATTAAGCTGCTTGTCCATTGCGCCGGGCTTCAGATCCATTGTCGGGGGCTCGGGCGTCACCACTGCCGCATTGACTATCTCTGTGTATTCGGGCGTGTTGTTGTATCGGGTGTAAGCCATCAGCAGGTTGTTGAACTTGCTCTTGTTGCGTTCGTAGTCCTTGTGCTTGGTCAGTATGTGCTTGTACATTTCGTTGCCGGCAAGCATATACAATACTTTCAGATGAGGCTCTTTCGAGGTTTCAATCATTCCATAGAAATCGTTTACTGTCGTGGCGATGAGGTTAATATCGACCGCCACACACGCCACATCACGCATCAGCACCTCGCGGTCGTACGGCGACACCCCGGCGGCATAGGGAAACATCAAGCCTGCCTTCGCGTCGGCAACGCCCGTATTGCCCTTCACGGCATACTCTTTCACCGCCGTTACGCGGGTGCTTTCGTAGGCAAGCAGCATGCCCAGTGCCCATACCGAGTTCTTGCAATTGGGGTCGGCAAAGAAGCGTGCCGCCATGGGATAGCGGAACAGTTCATCTACCTGCATGGCCAGTTTCTGTCCGTCGGCCGAAACGAGTTCTGGGTTCTTCGTTGCATTGTAGCCCACGATGCCCAGTTTCTCATAGCCCTCATAGCCCATCGGGGCAGTGAGAAACATCTTGATCATATCGAGATAGTAGGCCAGCGGATAAATAAGCCGGTCTTTGCCAAGGGCATAGAAGGTGGGATACTTGTAGTAGGGTTGCAGCGGGAAGAGCTTCGGGTCGAGGTGCTCGTAGGCGGCGTACATCTGCTTGTACGACTTCGAGTAACCGCTCGGCACGCTCTCGTTGTTGGCAAACGGCTCGTGGGTCAGTGCCTCTTTCGAGGGCTCGAAGTTCTGCTTGTAAAGGCTGATGAGCTTATTGTACTGGCCGCTCTTGCTCAGGTTGCTGCCGTTGATAAAGAAATACGTATCTACAGACTCCTCCGTGTTGCCGACTGCTTTGTCCGCCGTTTTGTCCATGCCTGTAACATTGTTAAGGGCGTCGCCTGTCTTACTCTTCACGGCATTGGCAGCCTTGTTCATCACCTTGTCTTTGGTCTCTTCGGCCTTTTCCTTTACTTTCTCTTTCACGGCGTTTTTGGCTTTCTTCAGAATGTTGCCAAACTGCGCGCGGGCAGGTGTGGCCAAGGTAAGGGCCAGCACCATAACGGCTGATAATGCGATGATTCGATTTGTTTTTACCATATAATAAGATGCCCCCCTGCTCGGGCATTTGCAGCTATGTATAGTTTTCTTAGAGTTAGTCTTCTTATCTCCCTCCCGCCTCCGTGGACGGGAGGAAGAGGGTTTAATCGTCAGTTTATTGTGTCATGCCTGTGGGGGCGAGGCAAGCTTATGGATGGACGGGGCGAATCTGGAACCCATAGCAGCGGTTGTCGAAGCCCCTGTTTTGGACGTACGAATAGAAGATGAGGTCGCGGGCGCAGACGCTGCCTGACACATCGCTGAGCGAACTCGACCAGTAGTAGCCCATTTTGCGGATATATTGGGATTTGGAACCTTTGCGGTAGCCGGCGGCAGGCAGGAAGATGACGTTGCCGTTCGTGCCTTTCACCTCGTAGCCTTCTACGCCGTCCTTCTTCGTCCATTTCCAGGTGCATCCGCCGATCAGTTCATTGATTTCGTCTTTGGTCGGCATGCGCCATGGCGAGCCGAGCTTGGCGGTGGCGACATCATCTTCCGGATCGAGGACGGTCTTGCGGTCACTATTGTTGTACTTGGTAATGTTGTTTTCCTTTCCCCACTTGTAGGTATCCCATGAGTAGCCGGCCTTAACCATTGTTTCGCCCCAGGCGTAGTAGTGGCCGTAGTCGCTCGGCTTCGATGCGCCGAGGTTGCATGTTGCCCATTTCACGCTCAGGCCGAGGTCTACATATTCCATCGTGGGCTGCGGTGTCGGGGGTGTTACCCCTCCGCCGCTGTTGCCAATCTTCTCCTTCAGTTCCTCAAGCTTCTGGATAATCTGCGCGAGGGCTGCGGCTGCATCGGCGTTGCCGCTGTTCACAGCAGCGATGAGGCTGTTGATGGCGGCTGTCGTGTTGTTGATCGCCGTAACGATGTCGGCCTGCCCCGTGCCGAGCGCCTCGATTTGCGCCTTCATCGCATTGAGGGCGGCAACCACGGCATCGAACTTGTCGCTGTAGTTCGGCATCGCCTTGATGGCGGCTTCGATGGCAGCGATCTTGTCACCGTAGTCTGGCAGGTTCTCGATGGCCGTCTGGATGGCTGCAAGCTGCGAGCTGTAGTCGGGCAGCGCCTTGATGGCGGCTTCGATGAGGGCGAACTTTGCCTCGAGCGAGAGGGTCTGCGCCTTGATGGCCGCCTCGATGAGGGCGAGCTTGCTCTGGAGCGTGGTGTTCACATTGTTGATGGCCTCAGCGATGGCTGCTATCTTCTCCTGCATATCGCCTTGCAGGTTTTCGATGGCGGTGATGAGCTTGCCTGCCAGTTCCTCCTGCTTGAGGGTCTGGTTCTTGATGGCGGTCTCCAAGAGGGTGAGCTTGCTTTCGAGGGTGAGGGTCTGCGCCTTCATCGCTGCCTCGATGGCTGCGAACTTGGTCTCGAGTGTGGCATTCACGGAGCTGAGTACGTCAATGATGGCCTGCAGCTTGGTCTGCTGGTCGGCGTTCATCTTGTCGATGGCCTCGGTGAGCTTCTTTATTGCTTCCTCGTTCTTCAGGAAGCCGTTGTTGATGGCCTCCACCACCTTGGTGAAGTCGTTGATGACCGATACGTTCATCGTGTAATTGATCTCGGGTGCGTCCTCCTGACACGAGCTGAAGAACGCAGGTGTTGCCAACAGCATCGCGATGGCGAACAGGATTGATTTGATTCGTTTCATTTTACTATGATTTTAATGGATTGTTTACATTGTTGTTGCTTGCTTTTCTACCTTTATGGTTACCCTGCGCCCTTCGGCGGCAGGCTTGCCGTTGCGCTCGCCGATGGCTGTCTGCGGGTGCAGGTCGGCCTTGTCGAAGCCCTCCCTTACGAGTGCCTCTACCACACGGGCCAGGCGACGCTCGGAGAGCTGCTGGTTGTAGCCGTCTGCACCCGGCGTACTGGCCTCGGCCACGAGGGTGAGCCTATGGCCGCGCACGCTGCGGGCAAAGGCTTTGAGGTGTTCGGCCTCCTCACGGCTCATATAGGAGCTGTTGTGGGCAAACTGCACGAAGTGCGAGGGCTGCACCGTGGCGGGAGACTCTGCTTGTCTCTCTTCACAGTCGGTCAGGTGGCGTTGCAGTTCGGCCTGCTGCTGCTCTGCCCGTTGGCGGTCTGCCGCTTCGCGTTCGGCACGTGCCTTTTCCGTTGCCACGTCCCGTTGCAGGGCGTTTATGCGATCGTTGAGCGCGGAGAGTTCGCCCTCGTAGTAGGCTCGCTGCACCTTGGCACGGCTCGCCACGAAGTTGTAGCGTACGGTGGCAAGGGCGAAAATGAGGTTCTTCGGGGCGATGTCCTTGCGATTCATCAGCCAGTCCGCCTCGCCTTTCAGTCCGACGGTGAAGCGGCGGCTCACGTCGGCCTCGATGTGGAGCGAGGCGGGAACGTAGAGCGTGTTGAACTTCTCGTGGCGGTTCGTCGTGCGCACGTTGCCCGTGACGGTTATCTCCGAGTCGTTGCCGATGGTCGTACCGTCGCCGATGGGCGTGGTCTGTCCGCCCTGCGTCTGCGTGTTGCTGATGTAGATGCCGTACTCGTTGCCCTTGGCAAAGGTGTAGCCTACGCCCGTGCCCAGCCAGATGTTCAGCCACTGCGCGCGGCGGCGGGGCCACAGCTCCATCAGGTTGAAGCCTACGCCCAGCTTGGCGTTGTGGTAGTTCATCAGGTAGTTGCCATACACCTTGACGGGCATCGTCTTGGTGTCGAGCGTGGAGAAGCGCTGCTCACGGCAGTAGCGCGACCAGAGATACTCGGCACCCACACGCACCCACGAGCGGATGGTGAAGTCGATGCCGCAGCCCACGGCGGGCGACTGTTTGTAACTGCGTTTGGCATCGAGGTTCTGATACCACACGTCGCTTGCCCACGACAGTCCGCCCTGGGCGTAGACGCTCCAGGTGCGGGTGCGCAGCTCGCTGTTTTGGTCTCGCGGCGGCTGTGTTCCGCCCCCGTCTGTGGCCTGCGCCTGCGTGCCAACGGTTACGGTTGCGGAGAACAGGACGCAGAGACCCACTCGTGCCCATCGGCCGCTGAGCGGCGGAATGAGCGGTTTCGTTCGTCTTTTGTTCATACTTGCTTGAATTAAATTAAAAGGATGGATGATATATATTGTCTTGCCTTGCATACCCTATTATAATAGGCTGCTTGTAAAGATACCCATGAGCCGTTGCCAGAAGGTTCGGCGGGGTGGCTTGCGGTCGGGAGGCTCTCGCCCCGTGCCCTCGGGCGGAGGATTCTCGAAATGAGGGTTGCCCTCGGTTTTCACTCCGCGGCGCTCGAACTCAATGTCTATCATCTCGCGGATGGTGTCAAGGAGTTGCATTCGGTCTTTCGAGAACCGCTGTGCCTCATCGGACTTCCGCCGTCGTTCTTCCGATTGTATTTTTCTTTCTGTTTGGTTCATAGCTCATCTGTTTTTCTGTTGCGAAATTAAAGATGAAACGATGGGAGGGGACTATGCTAATCGGACAAAAAACTATTCTAATCGGACATTCTGCACCTGCCCCAATTATTCTAATCGGACATTTCAGGCTTGTAACTCACTGATACTCATAAGAAACCCATGAATAGTTTTACATCTTTTAAGAGATGGGTACTTTGGGGCTCAGAGACAGGTCTTTTCGCATTTTATGATTGATTTAGGAGCAGAAGACAATGAGCCGATAAAAGAAATATTTGACGAATTATGGAAGTTTTATCGGTATAATATTGCAGATTATGGAACTTTTCGCTATCTTTGCAGGCAGTTAAAATATCATGATAACATGGATGCAAGAAGACTGATAACCATCTTTTCCGACCAAAAGGAAGAATTGCTGTCACACGACCTGTCGCTGCTGTGCGACAGGATGGAGGAAGGGCAGCTCTCGCCATTGAACAACCTTGCCCAGATTGTGATAGGTGTGCGGCGAAGCGGAAAATCCACCCTGTGCGAGAAGTTCATACGGCAGCAGGGAGTGGAATTTGCCTACGCCAACTTCGACGACGACCGACTGACAGGGCTGGAGACCGGAGATTTCGACCGCGTGCTCGATGCCTTGTATCAGCTATACGGCGATTTCAAGTATCTCTTCCTCGACGAGGTGCAGAACATCAAGAGCTGGCAGCTGTTTGTCAATCGGCTGCTTCGCCAGAAAGTGCACCTGTTCGTCACGGGATCCAACTCCAAGTTGCTGAGCAGCGAACTGACCACCCACCTGACGGGACGGCACAACAAGGTGGAACTCTATCCGTTCTCGTTTGCCGAATATGCCACGATGCGCGGTGTGGAGCTCCGCTCCCTCTCCACCAAGTCTAAGGCCCTGCGCAAAAAAGCCCTGCATGAATACCTGACGGACGGCGGTTTTCCCGAACTGCTGAACGAGCAGAACAAACGGGGATATATAGAGGCACTGCTCAATTCCATCATCAAGAACGACATTGCCCGGCGGTTCCGCCTGCGACATGTGGAGGTGCTCCGGCGGATGGCAACCTACCTTGCCGACAATTTCTGTCAGGAGTTCGTGGCTACGGATCTTGCCAATATGTTCGGCGTATCGAACCATACCATAGAAAACTACTATTCCTATCTGAAGGAAGCATTCCTGCTTCTGGGTGTTCCCAAGTTCTCCTACAAGAGCCGGGAACGCGTACGAAACGAAAAAGTGTATGTCGTGGACGTGGCTTTCGTGTCGGAGCGCAGCGGCACCTTCTCCACCGAGAATACGGGATGGCGACTGGAGAATGTGGTCTATGTGGAACTGCTCCGCCGCTACCGCCCTGAATATGCCGACGTGTTCTACTACCGTGACAAGCAATGGGAGGTGGACTTCGTCATCGCAAAGGGCGGCAAGGTGGAACAACTGGTGCAGGTATCCTACGACATCAGTCCAGAGAAGACCCTGAACCGTGAGATCAACGCCCTGCTGAAAGCCGCCACGAAATTCCACTGCGAGAACCTGCTTTTCATCAACTTCGACGAAGACCGTGAGGTAGAGAAGAACGGACATACCATCCGTATGGTTCCTGCCGCCGAATGGTTGACCCGACAATAAACACACTTATGAATAAATATAAAATATTATACTTATGCAGCACCATAAACGCGGTCTTAAAGCCTCCTTACAGCCTCTCTATGAGCCTTTTAGTGAAACGGGGGGGGGTATAAAAACCTCCGTTTGATTTTAAGCGCGTTAACGACGTTTATTTCGGTTTGTTTTCTACTCGTTTCGTGCGAGAGGAAGCCTGTGTCATTCACTCCTGACGAACGCAAGGTGGCGGACAGCATCGTGCGCTCCGCCCACGGCATTGATTCACTCGCCTCGCTACAAAAGCGGTTGGAAGGCGAGGATAACAGGCTCGGCAGCGTCATCGCCCTGCGGGAATGGGGCAAGGCATTGCGCAACGAGAGCCGCTTCGAGGAAGCCCTGAACGTACACAGCAAGGGGCAGCAGCAGGCGGAAGCCATCGGCGATACGCTTGAGTGGGTGCAGGCACTGAACAACATCGGCACCGACTACCGGCGGATGGGCGTGCTCGATGTGGCGCAGGAATATCATTACCGTGCATGGACGCTCAGCGAGGAATGCGCCGATACCTCGTTCACCGCTAAGAAAAACCGGGCAATATCGCTCAACGGACTGGGCAACATCTACATGACACTGGGCAACTACGAGCGTGCCGACAGTGCGTTGCGCCTTGCATTGAAAGTCGAGCAGCAATTACACAGCACATTGGGACAGGCTATCAACTACGCCAACCTCGGCTCCATCTTCGAGCATCACGGAGAGATAGACTCGGCGTGGGTGTATTACCGCAAGTCAATGGCAC
Organism: uncultured Alloprevotella sp.; assembly: GCA_963535845.1. GTDB lineage: Bacteria > Bacteroidota > Bacteroidia > Bacteroidales > Bacteroidaceae > Alloprevotella. The sequence continues at coordinate 2,456 of CAUSYJ010000038.1, read as the reverse complement.
GAAACCAAGAGGCGGGCAGCACACTCGGCATATCGCTCTGCCACACTTACTTCGGCTCTCTTTACAAGGAGTCACGGCAATACGACAAGGCAACCGAGGAATACGAAACCGCCTACCGGCTGATGAAAGCCTCGAAGGACGAATGGCATGCCCTGAACTCGCTCATTGCCCTTGCGGACATCTATCACACCACCGGCAACGACGCAAAGGAGATGGAATATCTCGGCAAGGCGAAAGCGATAGCCGAACGCATCAAGTCGCCGGAGCATCTGACGGAAATCCATACCTTATATTACAAGCACTATAAACGGACGGGCGACTACCGTACGGCCTTGTCCTCCTACGAGCAGGCTACCGTCCTGCAAGACAGTGTGCTGAACATGGAAAAGGTGAACCGCATCCAGAACACGAGCCTGAACATCGAGCGCAACCGGCAGGCGAGGGAGATGAACGAGGCACGGCACAAGCTGGAACAGGAACGGGCGACGCGCTATGTCGGCTTTGCTATTCTGGGAGCTGTGTTGCTCGCCTTGTCAGGAGTATTGGCAATCGTACTTTATACCAACCGATTGCGCCGCCGCAGCCACCTGGCATTGAAAAGACTGTCGGCCTTGCGAGAAAACTTCTTTACCAACATCACCCACGAATTCCGTACACCGCTCACCGTGATACTCGGACTGAGTCACGACCTGCAAGATGCCGAAACGGAAGCGGTCAGGGAAAGCGTTCGGACTATCGAACGGCAGGGTAAGGGTCTGCTCACGCTCATCAACCAGCTTCTGGACATCTCGAAAATCAAATCTTCCGTGGGCAATCCCGATTGGTGCAACGGCAACATTACGGCTCATCTCACCATGATTATAGAGACCTACCGTGACTATGCCCGCAGCCGTAACATAGACCTGCACTTCCTTGCCAAAGAGGCGGTGGAGATGGACTTCGTACCCGACTATGTGAGCAAGGTAATGAACAACCTGCTCTCGAATGCCTTCAAGTTCACGCCTGAATACGGAAAGGTAAGCGTGTCGGTATGGCGCGAAAGCAATTGCCTTTTCTTGGATGTAGCCGATACGGGCGAAGGAATGGACAAGGAGACACTGTCTCATGTCTTCGAACCTTTCTATCAGGCAGAGACCGATGCGCGAAACATCGGTACGGGTGTGGGGCTGGCACTCGTCAAGCAGATTATCGACGCAGTGGAAGGCTCCATCACGGTAGAGAGCACGGTAGGAAAAGGCACGACATTCCATATCCATGTGCCGATTCACAATGACAGCAAGCGAGATATGGGTCTTACAACGATTGACAACTCTCCGCTCCTGCCCGAAAACGAGACAACGCCTGCCGACAGCGAAGGCGAGGACAGGCAGTGTCATCTGCTTGTCATTGAGGACAACCGCGACATCGCCGCCTATATCGGTTCGCTGTTTGCCGACCGCTATGCCGTTTCCTATGCTGCCAACGGCAGGGAAGGAATGGAAAAGGCACTCAACCTGGTACCCGACCTCATCATCACTGACCTGATGATGCCCGACATGGACGGTCTGGAAGTGTGCCGGCAGGTACGGGGAAACGAAATCATCAACCATATCCCTATCATCGTCGTTACGGCAAAGATCACGGAGGAAGAACGAATAAAGGGATTAGAGGCAGGGGCCGACGCCTACCTCGCCAAGCCGTTCAACGCAGACGAGCTGCGGACAAGGGTGGAGAAGTTGCTCGACCGTCATCGCCATCTGCGTGACAAGTTCAGCAATAGTGCCGATACGGACAAGGAGCAGAAACTCACGGATGTAGAGCGACACTTCCTTGCCAAGGTGGTCGATTTCATCTATCAGCTCTTGGACAAACGGCACTTGGATGTGAACACGCTGGCAGATAAACTCTGCATGAGCCCACGCCAGCTGCACCGGAAGCTCGTTGCCATTACAGGCGACTCCCCCGCCACGTACATGTTGAAGATAAAGATGCAGAGGGCACGAAACCTGTTGGAGACTAAGCCCGGACTTACGATTGAGAACATTGCCGACCGTTGCGGTTTCGAGCATACGCCCAATTTCTATAGTGCTTTCAGGAAGATGTACGGCGTCACGCCTATGGATTATCGCAGAGGAATCGGCATTTGAACCCACATAAGTCGCAGATAACAGCGTTTTACATTAACGTGAGTTCGACGAATTTATCGGTTGTTTCATCTTGTGCGAAACCACTTTCATACTCCATAGACAGGATGTGCTTATACCCCTCTCGTGGTATGCATTTATAGAGCACTCGTGTGGTACTGCATCATCTCATTCACAAACAAATACAATTCGTGTTACATTAAATACGATTTCCTACCGAACGGACATGTTCACGCACATGTCCCGTTCGGTATTTTCTTTTTTGTAATGCCACTTCTATCCATATCGAAGCCACAAGTACGCAGTAAGGGAAAAGCTGCCTTTGAATACTTA
>CAUSYJ010000037.1:0-11980 GCA_963535845.1 uncultured Alloprevotella sp. | reverse complement strand
GTACATACAAGCTGCTGTTCAACAGACTGAAGTTACCTTAGGCGATACTCCTGTCCCCTTCTATCCGACAAGTTATAAGCCTGCCGTGATTGTTCTCTCTGCAACTCCCAATAATACCATGACTTTCCTACATTGTGGCAAAAATCAAAATTATGCAGTTGTTGGTTGGGGAGCTGGTTCTGAAGCCTCTCATTGGACTGTTGAAGATGCCAAGCCTTTCAACGTTTCCCTCCACGCTGTTGACGGCAAGAGCTATGCAACATTCTGCGCACCGTTCGGTGTAACTGTTGCTGATACTAAGGCTAATACGTTGAAGATGGATGCAAGCAAGAAGTTTGTTACTCTCAACGAAATCGCTGAAGTTCCTGCTAACACAGGTGTTCTCCTCGTGAACGAAACGGGTGCTACAACGGCTACTGTTACAATCAATGATGCTGCAGCCGCAACAGTTGCCAACAATGCTTTGGTTGGTACGCTCGCTCCTCACGCAAAAGCAGCTGGTGACCTCTTCCTTGGCAACAACGAAGGTGTAGTTGGTTTCTACGACTGGGCTGGTACTTCTCTTGCTGCTAACCGTGCATACATCCCCGCAGCAACAGCAGCTGGTGTTCGCGCTCTGCTCTTCGATAACACTACAACAGGTGTGAATGCTGCAACGCTCAACAACGCTTCTCAGAAGGTCTTCGATCTCCAGGGACGCCGCGTTCAAAAGGCTCAGAAGGGTCTCTATATAGTAAACGGCAAGAAGGTTGTTCTCTAATTTCTAAATCTTAACAGCTAAATAAAACGAATACACATGAAGAAGTATATCGTACCTGCCATAAAGGCGATGAATCTCGAATTGGAGAATCTCATAGCAGATTCTATGGGCGCCAATAAAAATGTAACGACTCCAGTAAATAATGGTGGTTGGACACGTGAAGATATTTGGAATGATTCCGATTGGTCAGAAGACAAAGAATAATCCTTTCATCTTTGAATAAATTGAGGGGAGAATCTCACAAGTGCTGAGATTCTCCCCTTTGTTGTATTTATAGCCTCCCTTACTGTCTGTATCTCTGTATTGCAAGCGCGAAGGGAGTAACTCCTATATGGATAGGGGTGGCTGCTGTGCGACACCGCCGGTGTCGGAGGGTGGTATTGTCCACCTTCCACGGGTTCGCCCTTTGGGCATCACCCGCGGTTACGCATAGTGTGTCCCCCTCTGGGGACAGTGGATGAGCACGTGGAGGCGTTTCGCCTGCCTCCGTCATTGCATATCGCATATAGTTTTGTGGATGCTCTCATCCACTACTTCGCCTGCCTCTGTTCTTGCATATCGTGTATAGTCTGTAGATACTCTCACCACCTCTCCTCCTCAGCAGCATCCACACAGAGATACTCTCGCCTCTGGCGGCGTCGCACTGCAAGCGTTGAGCAACCGCACAAATCCACTCTCACCTCCGGCGGAGGCGCACCATGCTTAACCGCGGGTGATGCCCGAAGGTTGAACCCGTGGAAAGAAGACAGAGAGAAATCCGACGCCGGCGGCGTCGCACTGCAAGCGTTGAAGGAGCATCACTCCTTCTCTCTAAGAAAAACACAAATTTTGTTGTTATGCAGGAGAGAAATAATTGAAAGACAGTGGTTTATGTGTGTGATGATAAGTTTTTTGTTGTCACACTTATATCATTCATGATTTCAGATACTTATACTCACAGTGTGACAACGTGACGACAGAAAAATAAACACACAAGAAGGACGCACTTCCCCATACTTTTCCCTCTCTTGGGGTGTGTTTTCCGCCACAATAAGCGCGCCAGCTGACACAATAAGCCTCTCAGCTCATATCCTTATTGTATTCCAAAACACAATAAGGAAATCTACGCTTACCTTTCTTATATCTACACATCTCCTCCAGAAAAGCTAAAAAAATCTTCAGAATTTTCTGAAGATTTTCAACATAATTGGTGTGATTTATTCTAATGTTCAAGACTTTCTTTGTACCAACGATAGAGACGGCTAACACCTTCTTCAATTTCCACGCGATGAGTCCAGCCAAGACTATGGAGTTTGTCAACATCAATTAGTTTTCGTGGCGTACCATTGGGTTTGGTTTCATCCCATACGATTTCGCCCTGATATCCGACAGTATGAACGATGAGGTCAGCAAGGGCACGGATGGTGATTTCCTTACCTGTACCGATATTGATGTGGCAATTGCGGATTTCTCCCAAATCTGGAATAGCCCCACCTCGTCCTTCACTATTATCGCGGTTTACAGCGCCATCAGTACGTGTTCCGTAAAAAACACTGGAGTATTTCTCCACACCAATAATGTCCTTGAAATCAACATTTAGCAGTACATGGACACTGGCATCTGCCATATCTTCGCTCCAAAGAAACTCGCGGAGCGGACTCCCATCCCCCCATAGCGTGACACGATTGTCTTCGATGCCGTAGAAAGCCAATGCTTGAAGAATGCGCTCCTTAGAATCTTCACCATCCACATTGCCCTCACCAATCTGTGCTCGTAGATTGTCCGTAGGATTTATAGGACGTTTGTTCATATCGGTTCGAATGGCGTCCCAATCGTTGTCATGGATGAGTCGGGCAAGGTATATTTTTCGCATCATTGCTGGCATGACGTGTGAGTTTTCCAGATGGAAGTTGTCATTAGGGCCGTAGAGATTTGTGGGCATAACAGCAATGTAGTTTGTACCATACTGCAAGTTGTAGCTCTCACACATTTTTAGCCCCGCTATTTTTGCAATGGCATATTCCTCATTGGTATATTCGAGCGGCGAAGTGAGCAGGCAGTTCTCCTTCATGGGCTGAGGAGCATTCTTTGGATAGATGCAGGTGGAGCCGAGAAAGAGGAGTTTTTGAACTTTGTGCGAGTAGGCACTACTGATGACATTGCACTGCATCTTCATGTTTTGCATGATGAAGTCTGCGCGATAGATCGAATTAGCCATGATGCCACCCACGAAAGCTGCTGCAAGAACTACAGCATCTGGGCGTTCCTCATCGAAAAACTGCTCAACGGCGTATTGATCCGTCAAGTCGAGTTCTTGATGAGAACGTTTCACAAGGTTTGTATAACCACGCCGTAGGAGGTTTTCACAAATGGCCGACCCAACAAGTCCGTTGTGTCCGGCAACGTAAATTTTAGCTGTTTTCTCTAACATGTTTTACTTAACAATTCCCTTCTCCAAATATTCCACAAGATTTGTTCTGACTTGTTCGCTGGCACGTTCTGCCGCCACTTTAGCCATATCGCTATCAACCATAAGGTTGACGAGTTCTTCAAAACTGGTTTTATTCGGATTCCAGCCTAATTTTGCTTTGGCTTTTGTCGGGTCGCCCCAAAGATTGACCACATCGGTCGGGCGGAAGAAGTCGGGAGACACTTCAATAAGCACTTCCCCCGTAGCCTTGTTGATGCCTTTTTCATTGATACCTTCTCCATGAAATTCAAGTTCTATGCCCACACGCTTAAAAGCGTGGTAGCAAAATTCGCGTACGCTATGCTGAACTCCTGTAGCGATAACGAAGTCCTCGGGGACTTTATTCTGCAGGATGAGCCACATACATTCCACATAGTCTTTAGCATAACCCCAATCGCGCAAGGAACTAAGGTTTCCCAGGTAGAGCTTTTTCTGTTTCCCTTGCTTGATGCGTGCCGCAGCAAGGGTGATTTTGCGCGTCACGAAAGTTTCGCCACGGCGCTCGCTTTCGTGATTAAATAAGATTCCCGAACAGCAGAACATACCATAAGCTTCGCGATATTCTCGAACAATCCAATAGCCGTAGAGCTTTGCAACAGCGTAGGGACTATAAGGGTGGAACGGCGTGTTCTCGTTTTGCGGCACTTCCTCCACTTTGCCGTAGAGTTCAGAAGTTGAAGCCTGATAGATGCGGCAACTGTCCGTCAGTCCCGTATTGCGAACAGCTTCGAGAATGCGCAAAACACCCGTAGCATCAATGTTGGCAGTGTATTCCGGAGAGTCGAAACTTACCTGCACATGGCTTTGTGCCGCCAAGTTGTAGATTTCAGTAGGGCGCACCCTACCAATGACTCCCATAAGACTCATAGAGTCGCCTAAATCGGCATAGTGGAGATGAAAGTGCGGATGCCCTTCAAGATGGGCAATGCGCTCACGAAAGTCCACAGAAGAACGGCGAATGATGCCGTGCACTTCGTAATCTTTATCTAAAAGAAACTCGGAGAGATAAGAACCATCCTGTCCTGTTATACCCGTGATGAGTGCGATGTTCTTTGCCATATTTTCTTAATGTACTAATAAGTAAAAGTACCCATTCCGTTATTGGGTTTCTCTCTTTGAGAGATTACAAAAATAGGAAAAATTGTCAGACGAATACATTATTTTTCTTACGAAAGGGAGGAAGCTACTACAACACTATTATGCTACACCACAAAAATTTCTGAATAAACCTAAGAGAAAACAAGCCAATTCCAGCGAAAGTCCTTATCTTCGCCCTATATCATCAAAACATCATTCAGCATGACACTATTTAGCAAAATCGTAGCAGGCGAAATTCCCTCCTATCGCTGCGCAGAAAATGAAGAATTCTACGCTTTCTTAGACATCAGTCCGCTCTCACAAGGTCATACCCTCGTCATCCCCAAGCGCGAAGAGGATTATTTCTTCGATCTGACAGACGACGAACTGAGCCACATGATAGTATTCACCAAGCGCGTAGCTCGCGCCATCAAAACGGCCTTCCCCTGCATCAAAGTGGGTATGGCGGTTCTGGGACTGGAAGTGAACCACGCCCACATCCACCTCGTCCCTATGCAAACAGAAGGCGACATGGATTTCCGCAAGGAGAAACTCCATCTCTCCGCCGAGGAAATGCAGCAAACAGCCCACAAGATTCTCACCGCTTTCGAGGCTGAAAAGTAAATTTTAGTCTCCCTCATTTGGTAGAATCCCCAACTTTTCCTATTTTTGCAGCGCAAAGTTCATCCACCGACCTTTGCGCCGGACTTGTAGCTCAGTTGGTTAGAGCAACAGACTCATAATCTGGAGGTCCTAGGTTCAAGCCCTAGCTGGTCCACACAAAGAAGAAATCAGTGATTTAGAAACTATCTAAGTCACTGATTTTTCTTTTTTATGAAATTGCTATATCTGTTTGTCAGTACGCATTAGAACCTTAGTTTCTAACGGTGATTTTTGTTTTTTTATAGGCATAATTTGTGTGAGAAGCATTGTTTTATTTTAACTTTGCGACAGAAACATTTAAGAATATGATAAAGACGATTTTACGAGGCTCTGGAATGATCAGAGCTGCGGTCGTTCTGATGCTGGTAGCTATCAGCATCTCTGGGGGTTCGGCTCAAACGGCAAAGAACGATACGATTCCGAGTGCGCTGATGTATCGCATTTCGGGGAATGGACTTACTGCGCCCTCGTATATCTTCGGATCTTTGCACACCGTACCTCACGAGTTTGTGAATCGTAGCCAAAAGTTTATGGACATTGCACACAACGTGCAGCGCATCGTCACGGAAATTGACCATCGACAAAGCAAACTGTTTAACGATTCTAACATGGCATCTGCAAAGGCTCTTGCCGAGCAGATGCTCCCTCATCTCGTGCTCCCTGCAGACAGCCAAATGCAGGTCATCGCCCCCGAAAAATTCCACACTGTTGATTCGCTCTTACATCGCTACCGCCTGGTGAAGACTCTCGTACCCAACGACACTTGTTGGTGGCGCTACGAACCAGGCGTATTTGCAGCAGCAGCCACGCAAATAACAATGGGGATGTATATCACTTTAGGACAAGAATATGTCAGGGTGAAACCAGAGCAAACATCTGCTATGATAGATGAATATATGAGCATATTGGCCGATTCGCTTCAGAAGGAATATGCTCAGTTGGAGTCGCTCGAATATCAGAAAAGTCTGCTTCCTCAGCTCATTATAGACTACCGAAAAGTAAAAATCGACTCCACCTTTATCAACAATCTGCGCCGTGGCATTGCCAGTATGGGTGATATCCATAATAGAGCTAATATGCTATACGAAGTCATGACATCGCTGGATAATGCTATGGTTTATGGGCATCAAATGATGGATGCATACATGAAGCAAGACGGACAGCGCACGGCTCAAGTCCTCATGGTGGCCAACCAGCAAGCAGGGCAGCAAGCAGGGGAACAAGTAGCGCTCAGAGAGCGCAACGATCGCTGGATGAAAGTGATCCCCTCCATGCTGAAGGAGAAATCGAACCTCTTCGTCGTTGGTCTCTTCCACCTCACCTCCACGGATAACGGCCCCGGCATTGTGGAAATGCTCAAGAAAGCAGGCTATACCATAGAGCCTGTGCGTATCTAAGAGCAAAAAAGAAAATAGAGAAAACGAACATAACATATAGTTTTACATAATAAGACATAACAATGAAAGATTTAAAAGGAACTAAGACAGAGAAGAACCTGGAAACCGCGTTTGCAGGTGAGAGCATGGCTCGCAATAAGTATTCTTTCTATGCTTCAAAGGCAAAGAAAGATGGTTTTGAACAAATTGCAGCTCTCTTTGAAGAGACAGCTCAAAACGAGAAGGAACACGCCAAAATGTGGTTTAAATACCTTCATGGTGGCAACATAGGCACTACCAGCGAAAACCTCGAGGATGCTGCAGCGGGCGAGAACTACGAATGGACAGATATGTATGCCACTATGGCGAAGGAAGCACGCGAAGAAGGCTTCACAGAGATTGCTGCTAAATTCGAACTCGTAGCAGCCATTGAGAAGCACCACGAAGAGCGCTACCGCAAACTCCTCGAAAATATCGAGGAAGGCATCGTGTTTAGCCGCGACGGTGACCGCATCTGGAAGTGCCGCAACTGTGGCCACATCGTGATTGGTCCGAAAGCGCCTCATGTTTGCCCCACTTGCAACCATCCGCAGAGCTACTTCGAGATTAACGCTGAAAACTATTAATAAACTGAGGTAACCGTTCCATTTGTATGCCGACCAACTTTATGTGGTCGGCCGCAAACTGAACACAAACCTTTCGCAACTTAGTTTTTCAAAACTAAACATTCAAGGCTGTCATTTTGATGCTCTCCTGCATCGGTGACAGCCTTCTTTTGTGGATGAAAAAATGCTTAGTTCTTTCTTCTTATAGCTCCGTTTGTATCGGACTTTCTTTTTTCTGTTGTCACACCTTGAGTAGGAAGATTATGGGCGTGACAACAGTGTGATAACAAAAAATGTTGTCACTCAATTAAAGCTATTGTTTATCAACGCTTTCTCTCCTGTGTGACAACGTGACAACAAAATTTGCGTTTTTCTTGGGGGGGAGAGGGGAGATACTCCCTCCACGTTTGCAATGCGACGCACAGCACTCACCTCTGCTCGTCTGAGTTGCTCTCGAGAAAGCAGTGTATAAAAAAGCGGCGAGCGCAGTTGTCTCCGATGGAGATATCGTGCGTTCGCCGCTTGTGGGGGATTTGCGGATTAAGCAATTAGGCAATAGAGATCTTTATGATTTCGAGTTGGATGATGCCTTGTGGAATTTTTACCTCAACAATGTCGCCCACTTTGTGGCCGAGCAATCCTTGAGCAATCGGTGTGCGACTGCTGATTTTACCTTCGCGCAGGTTGGCCTCGCTTTCGCTCACGATGGTGTACTTCATCGTCATACCGTTCTTCACGTTTTTCATTTCCACGGTAGAGAGAATCTGTACAGTCTCGTTGCTGAGCTTGCTGGTGTCAATGATTTTTGCCTGTGCAATAGTTTCCTTTAGTTGGTTAATCTTCATTTCGAGCATAGCTTGAGCTTCTTTTGCTGCATCGTATTCGCTATTCTCACTCAGATCGCCTTTGTCGCGCGCTTCTGCAATCGCTGCAGAGGCTGCGGGGCGGTCGATTCGTTCCATGTGACGAATCTGAGCTACAATCTTATCGTAGCCCTCTTGGGTCATGTAAGCCATTGTTATTTGTCTTTATTAGTTATTCAACAATAGTACAAAAACAAAAGAACTCTCGCTCTAGACAAGTGAGAATCCTTTACATCCTGTATGTTATTTTTCGTTTCTGTTGGCAAAGGTAGGCTTTTAATTCAGACATACCAAATTTTTCCTGTTTTTTAACCCTATAGCGCAGATGTCAAGAGAAACGTTGCCTATTGTTCGAGGCCTATTTCTTCTAAGATGGTCAAAGCTTGTCGGGCAGCGGCACCACCCAGTTTGACCGCATGGCGGAGGTGAGGAATGGCTTCCTGATTGTGACCTTGACGATGGAGGAGCTGCCCAATTTTGAGTTCTGCCTCGAGCAATCCTCGAGAGGCGGCCATATCGTACCAAGTGCGCGCTTCATCAGGTTTTTCAAATTCGAGCATCTCCCCTATATAATAAGGCGCGTAGAGATCGCCTTTATCGGAAGCTTTTTTGAAATATTTGATAGCTTTCTTGGGCGAAGCCTCCACGCCGCGCCCCGAGCGATAGAGCAGGGCGAGGTTGAACATTCCCAATGCGTGTCCCTTGTCTGCCGCCCGCTCGTAGTATTTAGCCGCCAGCGGATAGTTGCGCGGTTGTCCCTGTCCTTGTTCGGCCATCATCCCGAGACGAATTAGCGCGCTGAGGTTGCCTTTCTTCGCTGCGCGTTCGTACCAAGTGAGTGCCGTTGCGTAGTTGGCTTGTGTGGGGAGTTCGAGCGAAAGCATATTGGCTAAGTCCACTTGTGCCTCGACGAGCCCTTGTTTAGCAGCCAAGGATAGGAAGTGAATGGCTTCTTTCAGCGTGGGCTCAAAGCGGTCTTCTCCCTCAGCAGGAGTAATCATGAGATCAAACTCGCGATAGCGATTGCCTAATTCTCTTTGTGCTTCAGCATCACCAGCCAATGCCTTGTTGCGTAAGTATTCTTCGTTGTTCATTATTTTTCTTTTATCTGCGAAATTACGTATTTCTGTTGGATTTTTCTGCTTTTAGCTTCTCTTTTGTATAGTGCTCTTGTCATTCTAAGTAGTTAAAACTTTGCAAATAGTTGGTCTGTTTTAAGAAACGTGTTATATTTGTCCGTCTTATGCGAAAGAAGAGTGTCTTCAGGATGCGCATATTGTACATATTTTATTAAGTAAGGATTGCAAATCGAGAACTAAATAAATTGTTAAATTCAAAAAACTGTTACGTAATGAAGAAGATTTCTTACCTTTTTTCATTATTACTTCTGTCTCTGATAGGAGTAAATGCGTATGCCCAGAAGTACAGTCTTGGCGAACAGCTGTCGGCAATCCCGACAGATGGTAGCAAGGTTGTTATCCAGAATGTTGGGCATAGCAAGTATTGGAATGGCGATGCTGATCTGATCTCCCAAGTGGGCGACGAGAGTCTCGTCATTTTCGAACCCACGGGCGAAGAAGTGAATGGTGAGCCCACCTATCGCTTCAAGCAAGTATCTACCGGCAAGTACATTCAGAATGTAATCCTTGATGGTGGTATGGATACTCAGGATAAGGGTGGTGCATGGATTCCTTACACTTCTGATCCTTCTGATGCTCTTGTTTTCACAGCTATGGCTGCTGAGCAAAACAGTACCGACTTCCGTAAGAAGGTGACTGGTAAGTTTGTTGAGGGTGGTTTTGTGTTTGCTTCAACTTACACATACTTGAACAACAACAACCTGACAGCTACTTACATCGAGGCTGAGCACGTACATCCTTACCTTGCTCCTTGGACGGGTGGTACAGAATGGCTCGTTTTCTCTGTGTCTGAAGCTCATGGCGCAGAGTATATCGGCAATGCCATCAATATGTACTATCCCAATGGCGAGCCCACTACGGATCAGTATTCTGTAGGTACTCTCCCTGGTCAGATCTCTCAAGCAACATTGGATGCTGCTAAGGCTGCATTCCAGGCTGCTGTTGCAGCTCAGGCTAACCCTGCTCTGACGGATGCTGAGGCTGAAACTCTCGTTCAGAACCCTGTAACTGCTGGTTACTACTATCTGAACGATAGCCGTGCTACTGCAAGCCATGCTTATGACAATGGTTCTAAACTGTTGATCAAGAGCGGTGTGACTCACGAATCTCCCGCTACTGTTAACGATGTTGCTTACATCTTCCAGTTCATCCCAACAGGTGAGGAAGGTAAGTTCTATATCAAGAACTTCGGTACAAGCAACTATGTGAAGTATACGGGTGCTAATACAGCTTATGCAACTTCTTCTGATCAGTTCGCTTGGACTGTATCTAAGAGTACATTCAGCAGCAATACATTCAATATTGGTAAGACGGAGAGCGATGGTCTTTGGAATACATACACAAGCCAGGGCTTCATCTCTCAGTGGAACCAGAAGAACGATCCAGGTGATGCTTTCGTATTCACTCCAGTTCCCGAAGCTGAAATTACAGCTCTTGTAAGCCAGGTGGCTCAGAACAAGCTCAACGTGGCTCTTAACGGCATCTATGAAAAGTCTTCTGTACTCAACACAGAGTGCCGCGTTTATACTTGTGATGTTCCCAACAGAACAGCAGAAGGTTATGTAACTTTCGACGAAGCTGGTCTTGTTACTGACGCAGCTCAGTTCTCTTCTAATGCTAAGCAAGGCAACGAAGGTTCTTTCGAAGGTCTTATCGACAACGTTGCAGGTCCTAAGGGTGCTTCTGGTAACAACTGGTATTTCCACTCTGCATGGCAGGGCGCTATCCGTGAGAACCACTATCTGCAGGTGAACCTCAACGATGCTGTTCAGAAACCTCTCTTCCAGTTTGCTAAGCGTTACAACGCAAATGGCGTGAACGACCTCCAGCTCTTCCGCTTGCTCGCAACTAACGATACAACTGGTACTTGGGCTGACGAAGGCCTCTATGGTGTTAACTACACGCAGAATGCTATTATCGGTAGCGACACGCTGAAGAATGGCGCAGCTATGGTTGCTCCTACTCTCACTCAACCTTATAAGTTCTTCCGCATTGTCTGCCTCAACTCAACAGGTAATCAGCAGCTCAATGGCTTCAAGTTCTTCCACATTGGTGAGTTCCGTGTCTACAACAACGCACAGCTCGATGCAGCTCGTTCTACAATTTCTCAGGTGCCTGCAGCTGACGTTGCAGCATTCGAAACTGCTCTTGCTAATGCTCGTCGCGAGTTGAACAACAAGGCTGCTACGCAAGCTACTATCGACGCTCTGACTCAGGCTTACGACAAGGTGAAGGCTGCTCTGCCCGATCCTTCTACTGTTAGATCTCTGCTCAACGCACTGAAGACTCAGCTAACTAAGCTTCCGTTCTCTGATACTCCTTCTGTTGGTTTCTTCCCCACAAGTGCTAAGACAGCTGCTCAGACTGTTGTAGACGAAGTTTCTACTCTCGCAAACAACAAGCCTAATGCAAACGACTGGACGGTTGCTGAACTTCAGGCAGCTCAAGCTAAGTTGGCTGAAGCTAAGAAGACACTCGAAGCTAAGATGGTTCTCCCAACAGCTGGTAAGATCTACACTATCCGCACTGCAACCAGCAGCACTGCTGACGGTCGTGCCGCTAACGCTCCTGTTTACGCTGTGAATAACGGCTTCGGTACTGGTATCCGCTATATGGCTCCTAACCAGTCTGGCGCTGACTCTGTGAAGGTAGACGATCACTATGGTTACAACTGGCTTGTTGAAAGCGTTGATGCTGCTAACCAGACTGTACGTCTGAAGAATATGGGTACTGGTCGCTACATGGATCTCCAGAACCAGTTGAACGCAAATGTAACTCTCTCTGACACTGCTCGCGACATCCAGCTCTCTTCTGCTTACGATGTTAACTCTGGCGCAATGAACATCAAGGTGGGTACTGACAAGTATCTCAACACTGGTGCTGCTGGTCGTATCGTAGCTTACAACGGTGATATCAAGGCAGGTTTGAATAATGGTGCATTCACTATGGCTGAATCTGCTCTCAGCACTGACGGTACTTTCGTAGCTGTTACTAAGGGTAAGGGTCAAATCATCACTATGCCGTTCGATATCGATGGCTTCTATGGTA
>CAUSYJ010000036.1:0-12022 GCA_963535845.1 uncultured Alloprevotella sp. | reverse complement strand
ATTTGAAATTCCCCTTATAGGAATTTTAATTCCGCCTATAGAAATTTTATTTTCGCCTATAGAAATTTTATTTTCGCCTATAGAAATTACAAAATGCCCTATTTTGCTGACAGTTCAAATTGGCGTTCTTTTCAGCCAAAGGCGTGTAAGTTGATTTTTATGCGATTCTCAGAGCTATAAAATACGAATATTTTTGACAAAACAGATAATTATTAAAAGCCATAAGCATATCATTCATTTCAATTATAAGTATGAGCTAAGAAACTTCCCTGTAGGGAGAACATAGCAGCAAGTAGCTGTGGGAAGGCAATAAAGCGACAGACAACATATACTATTGACTATTTTCTTTCTCTTGAATTGAAGTCAAAGGCAAACTACAGGAACTGTAAAGAGAGGAGATTTGAAAATTCTGCATAATAGAACGTGAAAAAATCCTCTATAAATTGGCAGGAAAAGAAAATAGCCTTAACTTTGCTTTTAGTGTAGAACATAACAATCCACAAAATGCCGATAAATTACAGTGCAATAGCACAGAAAATTGAAGAAGGACAGATCGATAAAGCCCTGCAACTCGCGGACGAAGCCTTGGTGTCCTCCCCCACTGATGCCCAGGTACTGTATCTAAAAGGGCAAGCTTATATGAAGCGCAGCGAATGGGGACAAGCCATAAGCTGTTTCCGCCAATCGCACCAAGCCGACGGCAATGCTGCTGCGGCTCAAGCCGAGGAAATGCTCAATGGCATTATGGATTTCTACAACAAAGATATGTACAATCAATAACGACAAAAAAGCCAGAGGCAGGAAGAGCAGATTCTATCCCCTCTAGCTTCTTAATACATAACAATTATGGGTAAAATGAAAGGCGCCGTCGTAGTGGACGAGAACCGTTGCAAAGGTTGCAACCTTTGCGTGGTAGCGTGCCCTACACATTCGCTTGCGCTCGCCACGGGCGAAGTAAATCACAAAGGGTATGCCTTCTGTAAGCAAGTGGATCTCGATGCTTGCACAGGATGTACCAGCTGCGCTATGGTATGCCCCGATGGGTGTATCACCGTTTATCGAAAAAAAGAGGAATAACCATGGCAGAAGAAAAAGAAATCTTATTAATGAAAGGCAACGAAGCGATTGCTCACGCTGCCATCCGTTGCGGATGCGATGGTTATTTTGGTTATCCCATCACACCGCAGTCCGAAGTGCTCGAAACTCTAGCTATGCTCAAACCGTGGGAAACCACAGGCATGGTAGTACTACAAGCTGAAAGTGAGGTAGCATCCATCAATATGCTCTATGGCGGTGGTGGTTCGGGGAAACGTGTTATGACGTCCTCGTCCAGTCCTGGCGTAGCCCTCATGCAGGAAGGCATCGCCTACATGGCTGGAGCGGAAGTTCCTGGCCTCATCGTCAATGTTCAGCGCGGTGGTCCTGGTCTGGGCACGATTCAGCCCTCGCAAAGCGACTACAATCAAGCAACGCGTGGCGGTGGCAATGGTGACTACCACGTTATTGTCCTTGCTCCGAACTCTGTGCAGGAAATGGCAGATTTCGTAGATTTAAGCTTTGAACTGGCTTTCCGCTACCGTAATCCTGCAATGATTTTGAGCGATGGCGTCATCGGACAGATGATGGAAAAGGTTATTCTCCCACCGCTCAAACCGCGTCGCACCGATGAGCAGATCTACGAGGAATGTCCTTGGGCTGCCAATGGTCATGGACTGAAAAAACGTGGTCCCAATGTTATAACCTCTCTGGAACTCGAATCTGCGGCAATGGAGAAACGCAATCTCCATCTGCAAAAGAAATATGCTGAATGTGAAGAAAAAGAAGTACGCTTCGAAGAGCAATACTGCGAGGATGCAGACTATATCATAGTGGCCTTCGGTTCAGCATCTCGCATTTCGCAAAAGGCTATGGACAATATGCGCGAGCAAGGGCTCAAAGTGGGCCTCTTCCGCCCCATCACACTCTGGCCTTTCCCCAGCAAAGAACTCAAGCGACTCAGCGAAAAGGTCAAAGGAATGTTGGTGGTTGAAATCAATGCTGGCATGATGGTCTTTGATGTGCAAGCAGCAGTGGAATATAACATCCCTGTGCAACACTTTGGCCGTCTCGGAGGTATTGTTCATGACCCTGACGAAATCGTTCAGGCCATGGAGAAACTCAGAAAAGTTGCTAAATAAAACCCACCTATGAATTTAGACGAACAACGTTTCCTCGAAGAAGTGCGCAATGGTCGCCGCAAGGAAGACGAACAGCAGCAACAAAAAGAACGGAAACTGCTCTTCATTCGCAATATTATGAATAGCGTGTTTATCTTGTTGTCGCTCATCGCCATGATAGGAATGGCCTACACATGGTACGCTGAGAATGAACATATCCGCCTCCTCAGCATAGGGTTAGGCGTTGTTGCCGTCCTTATCAAAATGGTGGAAGCCACTCTACGCATGACCACTATACTTCGCCGCCCCCACGGGCTGCAACGTCATGCACGTAGCAATAAAGAATAAGCGAACACTTGTCCGCTATAATATCAGCAAATTATCTATGACACGAGAAGAAATAATTCAACCTGGTAATCTGGTCTACCAAAAGCCTGAATTGATGAACGATGTGCAAATGCACTATTGTCCAGGTTGTTCACACGGCGTTGTCCACAAATTGGTGGCCGAAGTCATTGCCGAGATGGGCATGGAAGATAAAACCATCGGCGTAAGCCCAGTAGGCTGCGCTGTCTTTGCTTATCGTTATTTGGACATCGACTGGGAGGAAGCAGCCCACGGTCGCGCTCCCGCACTGGCCACGGCCTGCAAACGCCTCTGGCCTGACCACCTCGTATTCACCTACCAAGGCGATGGCGATTTGGGTTGTATCGGATTGGCCGAAACAGTCCACGCACTCAACCGCGGGGAGAATATCACCATCATCTTTATTAACAACGCCATCTACGGTATGACAGGCGGACAAATGGCCCCGACAACGCTCATGGGCATGAAGACCGCAACGTGTCCCTTCGGCCGCGATCCCGAACTTCATGGCTATCCGCTGAAAATCACTGAGATGGCAGCTCAGCTGGAGGGTACAGCCTATGTGACACGTCAAAGCGTTCAGAGCGTGGCAGCTATCCGCAAATGCAAGAAAGCCATCCGCCATGCGTTTGAAAACTCTATGAACGGCAAAGGTTCTAATCTCATCGAAGTTGTGTCCACTTGTAACTCAGGTTGGAAGATGAGTCCCGTCAAGGCCAATAAGTGGATGGAAGAACACATGTTCGACTACTACAACATTGGCGACTTGAAAGACAGCGAAGCTAAACACTAAAACGAAATTCTTATGAAAGAAGAAATCATCATAGCAGGTTTCGGTGGTCAGGGTGTGCTCTCGATGGGTAAAATCCTTGCGTATGCCGGACTGATGGAGGGAAAAGAAGTTACATGGATGCCTGCCTACGGCCCAGAGCAACGAGGCGGAACGGCCAACGTCACCGTTATCATCTCTGACGAAAAAATATCGTCGCCCATTCTGAGCCAGTACGACACCGCCATCTTGCTCAATCAGCCCTCTCTGGACAAGTTCCAGCCAAAAGTGAAGGTAGGAGGAACTATCATCTACGATAGCTTTGGCATCATTGAGAAACCTAAACGCGAGGATATCAATAACTTCTGTCTCGATGCCATGAACACCGCGGCAGAGATGAAGCTCATGAAAACCTTCAATATGATGGTGCTCGGAGGTTTCCTCAAACTCCACCCCATTGTCAGTATCGAGAGTGTGATGAAAGCTCTTAAAAAATCGCTCCCCGAAAGACACTGGGACTTACTCCCCATGAACGAACAAGCCATCTTGAAAGGGATGGAAATTATCCACAAACAATAAACAGAAGCATTATGTCAAGCAAAAGAAAACTGAAGAAAGCAATAAAGAACATCTGTGGAGACCTCTTCGCCGACTGTGTAGCATTGAGCATGTGCCAGCCAGAAAATGATGAGAAGCTGAAAGAACTCATGGCAATGGTCATGGTTACATACCAAGACTATGTAGCTCGCCTGAGCCACGTTGAAAAAGGCCAGGAAAAAGTCTTCTTCAAAAAGCTGCGCGCTGAATTCACGCAGCAAGCCAACAAACTCTCCGACGAAATCATTAAAGCTTAAGTCCTAATAGGACAAAATGATAAGTTGCGGCCACAGAGCCGCCATTGAGTGGCGAGTGACAAACAGCAGCCTTACTCCGCTGAAAGTTTGTCACTCACCACTAACTGTTTCATCTTTACCGTTTTTAGAGGAGTCGGACTGGCTGAATCAGTCGGACTTTCTTCTTTACTCTGCTATTATAAAATGTTTCAAAAACTTTGTCATTATCTCCTTTTCAAACGTCTGGGATGGAAGGAGCAAGTAAGTGTACCCAACCGCAATAAATGTATTATCTGCGTAGCTCCACACACCAGTAACTGGGACTTTTTTCTCGGAGAACTCTATTATACCGCTAAAGGCAAAAAGGCAGGCTTCCTTATGAAGAACAATTGGTTCTTTTGGCCGCTCGGCTCTTTCCTTCGCTACATCGGAGGTATCCCCGTGGAAAGAAAGAAACACACCAGCCTCACGGACACTGTAGCCGAAAAGGCCCGCCAGAGCGAATATTTCCATTTGGCTGTCACCCCCGAAGGTACTCGCTCGCGCGTGGAGATATGGAAACGTGGTTTTTATTTTATAGCCCTAAAAGCCAATATTCCTATCCAACTCTACGCCATCGACTTTGAGCAACGTCGCATCGTTTGCACGCGAGAGATTTTCCCTAAGGAGGAAAACGTAGAAAAGGATATGAAAGAAATCATGGACTACTATAGTGGCTTCAAAGGTCGTCATCCCCAGAATTTTCAAGTAGAAGACATTCAGTGAAAAGAATCTTTATATACCTATCCCTTGCTGTCCTCAGTCTGACTGCCTTTGCACAGACCGAGGACACACTGCTTTCCGACGCTATCCAAAACTATTTCAATAACTATCGCATAGAGGGCTATCACCCTGCTCAATCTATGCATGCAGATAGTTTTCGCGTCGATGAGCAACAACGGCTTATTAGCATCTTTGCCAACGAACCGTTCTATTCTCAGCCCTTTACTCCACAGAGCGTCAATCGTATCTATCGCGAAATGCCGCGCCTTTTCCCGCAACCTTATAACACGTATCGCGTAGTGGTCTTTGGGCGCAACTCGCAGCAGATTGAGGACTTAATCCCTAATATCTACCGCACAGCCAAGGCAGATGCCAACCGCCTTTGGGGAGAAAAGAACTACAATGGTAATCCTTGGGTGCAAAACACCTCAGTTTCCTACATCCCCACCAAAGGTTTGGCCAACCGACACCTGATGATTTGGCCGAGCCATGGGCGCTATTTCCGCGACGGCAGTTGGCAATGGCAGCGGCCTTACCTCTACTGCACCACGGAGGATATGTTCACTCAATCGTTTGTATATCCCTACCTCTTCCCCATGCTTGAAAATGCTGGGGCCATTATCTATTGCCCGCGTGAGCGCGACATACAGCAGAGCGAAGCCATCGTGGACAACGACCGCCCGCACCTCATGGGCGACTACTCCGAGACATCTTCTGGTACAGACCATTGGACCACCATCGCCACAGGTTTTTCTACCCCCACGGGCCTCCTCGTCGACAGTATCCAACCTTTCTCCCTCGGCACGGCCCGCACGATTGCCGCCACCACTAAGAAGTTCGGCACTGCCTCTGCCACCTGGACGCCACGCATCCCTCATGCTGGCCGCTATGCCGTATATGTGTCTTATTCCAGTCAGCCCAACAGCGTTCCCGATGCTCACTACACCGTCTATCATAAAGGGCAACGCACGCAATTCAAAGTCAATCAGAAAATGGGAGGCTCTACGTGGGTCTATCTCGGAACTTTCGATTTCGACGAAGGAGAAAACTGGCAGAGCCGCGTAGTTCTCAGCAATCAAAGCAACTATTCTGGCGTGGTCACTGCCGACGGCGTACGCTTTGGCGGCGGATTTTCACAAAACGAACGTGGCAATGCGGGCACAAGTGGTCTACCCCGTTTCCTTGAAGCTGCGCGCTATCAAGCACAATGGGCGGGTCTACCCGACTCGTTATACAACACCGAAAATGGAGCTAACGACTACAACGACGACCTGCGCGTGCGCGGCAACTTCACCAATTGGCTGAGCGCGGGTAGCATCTATAATCCCAACCCCACTTATTCTGCGCGCCGCGACAGTCTGCATGTTCCCTCTCAGCAGAGTCAGAAACTCGTTCCGCTCGAACTGGCTCTTGCAATTCATAGTGATGCTGGTGTGCGCAAAGACCGTAGTATCTTCGGCACTTTGGGAATCTGCACCACCACGCTTCCTACCAATGGCGACACATATTATAACAGCGGACTCTCTCGCTATGCCTCACAGGATTTGGCAAACATCCTTGTGTCCACGCTGACGAACGATCTCTCGGCGTATTATGATACCACATGGACGCGTCGCGAAGTGTGGGATCGCAATTATGCTGAAACACGAATGCCAGAAATTCCCTCGGCCATCTTAGAAATCATGTCGCACCAGAACTTCTCCGACATGAAATTCGGCCACGACCCATCGTTTAAATTCCAACTGTCGCGCAGCATCTATAAATCCTTGCTCCGCTTTGTCAATTATGAACACGGCATCAAGGACTGCATTGTTCAGCCGCTCCCCATTCATCAATTTTCCGCCCTGCTCTCCGAGAAGGACAGCTCTGTACAACTCTCTTGGCAGCCTACTGCGGACAAACTCGAACCTTCAGCTGTTCCGACGGATTATATCGTCTACACGTCGGTTGGCGACGGAGCGTTCGACAACGGACGACTCACTCAGGGCAAAACATCCCTTACTCTTCCCATCAGCCTTGGCCGACAATACAATTTCAAGGTTACGGCCGTCAATGCAGGCGGACAGAGTATGCCGTCGGAGATTCTGAGTGTCTACAAGGCAACAGAAGCCACGGCCCATCTCCTTATCGTCAATGGTTTCGACCGCGTAAGTGGTCCGGCGTGGGTAGAGCGCAACGATTCTCTCGGCTTCGATCTTCGGGAGGATATTGGCGTTCCCTATCTCTATACCACTGCTTTCTGTGGCCGCCAAACTGATTTCACCCACCCCGAAGCGGGCAATAACTCAAGTGCAGAACTGCAAGGCAAGACCTTAGCGGGAAACACGTTCGACTACCCCATGCAGCACGGCCAAGCCATTGCTGCCGC
Source organism: uncultured Alloprevotella sp. (assembly GCA_963535845.1). Taxonomy (GTDB): domain Bacteria; phylum Bacteroidota; class Bacteroidia; order Bacteroidales; family Bacteroidaceae; genus Alloprevotella. The sequence continues at coordinate 4,768 of CAUSYJ010000036.1, read as the reverse complement.
ACACAAGTACAGTTTCTCCTCAGTTTCTCGCGAAGCGGCTTACCAAACGGACTGGAATAAATACGATCTCATTGATTATATCGCAGGATTACAACGTGATGTCCCTTACAATCTCAGCCACTACAAAACTTTTGATGTCCCCATGCAGAAAAAGATGTCGGCCTATGCGCACCACGGAGGTAACCTGCTCGTGAGTGGAGCATATATAGGGCGCGACATGCAGCAGAGCGATGAGCGCAACTTCCTGAAAGACGTTCTCAGAGTATCTTTTGCTGGTTGCGAAACTTATGACGATGACAGCATCAAGGGACTCAATCTTCAAATCCCTATTTATCGCGATTGGAACGCCGAACACTATGCCCTACAGAATAGTGACGTCCTCATCCCCACCTCTTCCGATGCCTTCAGTACCTTCTCCTATGCGGATAAACAATCGGCCGGAATCGCTTACAAAGGGCGGCGACGTGCAGCCATCACAATGGGGTTTCCCTTCACCTCTATCAAAGGCACGCATCTCCGCAGCAAAGCCATGAATGCCTTGCTCACTTTCCTACTCAGCAAATAAGTGTTCACACACAGCGGGCGCATGTCAAAGTTTTTCCTTCTCACGCCTCGTCCCGAACAGCATCTCTCGTCCCGAACAGTACTTCTGTTCGGGATTTTTCATACTTCTTCACAAAAATCGAAAAAAAGTTTTTACCCTAATTTATTTTTCTATCTTTGCAAAAAAACATACCCAAACAGAAAAACAAACCATAGAACAAACACAATGTACACTATCCAACTCAACGAAAAAGGCTCACGCCATCTCGACATTAGTGACGATAACCTCAAAACTATTCAGAAATATCATCTCTTTCGTGATCTCGTCGACTCTCACGGTTATGTCACCGAAGATGTTCTCACCAAACTGCGAATGACTGTGCGCGCACTCATCGCTCAAAATGAGAAAAACACCAAGGACTTACTCGACCTCTGTATCGATGTTATCTACCACAACGACATGAAAGCTTTCGGGCTGCACAACCTCATCTTGCTCTTTATCGACTGGGAACAAAACCACCAGCCTGTTACTGACGAGCAACTGCCGCCAGAAGTATTCTGATTGCTTCTTAACCCTCCACAAAAGTCCCACTCTTGCGAGTAGGACTTTTGCTTTTTCTCCCGAACCTGTCTGCCTTATGAAACACACCGTCCTTGTCCTTTTTCTTCTTTTTCCCATAACGCTCTGCGCCCAAGAACGCTATATCAGTTGGAACGACTTTGCCGATACATATTTCGACGAACAAAGTAGCGAGGAACTGCAAGAACAGCTCGAGAATCTCTATCTTCACCCGATGAATCTCAACACTGTCAGTCGGGACGACCTCTTGCGCTTGCCGTTTCTCGATGAAGCACAGGCCGACTCCATTCTGGCCTATCGCGATCGCCACCACCAATTTCTCACGCTGGGGGAACTGCAGTTCATCACAGGCCTCAGCTATACCGATCGGTGCTATCTGAGCCTTTTCCTTCAAGCCTGGCCACTTCCTCAGCAGGTAGCCCCACTGAAAGTACGTTTATTGGGCGGCCGACACGAACTGGAAACGCGCCTTGACATACCGCTCTATCGGCGACGAGGTGAGCAGAACGGCAAAGACCTTGGCAGCAGACTCTACAACAACCTGCGCTACCGCTACGATTGGCACCGCCGAGTGCAATACGGACTAACATTGGAGAAGGATGCAGGCGAACCCATTGGGCGCTATCGCAATTATCCCTACGATGCCCTTTCGGCCTATGCTCACTACCTCTCACCCAACAATCGCTACGAACTCTTGGCAGGCGACTACACCGTGACCATTGGACAAGGCTTGCTCTTCGGCTGTGCCACCTATGGGAGCAAAGCAACCCTCCTCGATGCCCCGCGCCGAACAACCATGGTCTTACACAACCACTCCAGCATGAGCGAAGCGCGCTTCTTTCGCGGCGTGGCAGGCGGCATCCGACACGGTAATTGGCTGCTCACGACATTTCTCTCCTATCGACAGTTAGACAGCAGACAGGAAGGCGACACAGTGCGCTCATTCCTCTACGATGGCTATCATCGTACTGCGCGCGAATTGTCGCGACGGCGCAATGTGGACAATCTCACTGCTGGCGGGCAACTGCTCTATCTCCGTCCACAATGGCGCATAGGCGTAAGCGGACTCTATACTCATTACGACCATTTTCTCCTTCCCGAACACCGCGCTTATACGCAGTATTTCATGCGGGGGAAAGATGCCGCAGGATTGTCCGTAAACTACTACCTCCACTCCCATCGCTTCACGTTGAGCGGTGAAGCTGCTACCGATCGCCGCTTGCATCTGGCCGTGACCAATACGCTTGTCTATTCTCCCTCCAGCAGTTGTCAACTCACATTGCAGCACCGCGCTTTTGCTCCGCGCTTCGTCTCGCCCCACGGCGATGCGCTGCAAGAAGGCTCGCGCGTGGCCAATGAGCACGGTCTCCTCTTGGGTGGAAAATACAGTGGATTCCGTCGTTTGGAACTTCGAGGTTATGTCGATTTCTTCCGCTTCCCCACATCCACTTTCCGCGCTACGGGAGCGTCGCAAGGCTTCGATGCTATGGTGCAAGTGCTCTGGCAACTGAAAAACGGCGGCCAACTCTTGCTACGCTACCGCACTAAAACAAAGCAGCAGAACATTCCCAAATATGCAGGACTGTTGCAATACGCCACAACCCACCGACTACGCGCACAACTGAACCTACGGAACGACCGCTGGGAACTCCATCCCGCCATTGATATTGCGCTGGCGGGTAAACAGACCACTGGTAACACTCTGGGCTGGATGCTCTCGCTGCGCACAGGCTTTCGCCCCACCTCCACTTTGAAGTTAGCCGCATTGGCAGCAGTCTTTTTCACCGACGATTATGCCAGCGCTTGCTATGTTTACGAACCCTATCTGCGCCATGCAGGTGGTTTCGGCGCGTGCTATTATCACGGTCTGCGCACAGTCCTCCTCGGCCAGTGGCAACTTACAAAAAACTGGGACATAGGCATAAAGTATAGTTTGCTCCACTATTTCAACAAATCCGCTATAGGAACAGGCGAACAACTCATTTCTTCTGCCTCGAAAAACGATTGTAGCCTCCAGCTCCGTTGGCGTTTCTAAGCAACCAAAGTTCTCATTTTTTCTCTCGCTTATCTTTACAACGGCTTATTTTGAAATAGAAATCAAAAAAAGCTGTTATAGCCATTTTTCCATCAAAAATCCCTTTCGTTTTCCTTTTTCCACCTTCTGCTCCCTTCTTTTTTTCCTGTTTTTCGCCAAAACTAACGAAAAACGACACATTTTTATGCAAATTCGTCTCCCATCTCTCCGTCCTTATCCTTATTGTGTCAGCTCACACAATAAGGATATCAGTTGACACAATAAGGAAGTAGGCCAGCATCCTTATTGTATTTCTCAACACCTTTATTCTGCTTGCTTCTCCTATTATGTTTTCTGCGCACACTCCTACAGCAAAGATCATTTCACGCCATTCTCGAAGCTAAAAACTACGTCTTTTATTTACAGCAATCACTCACAAACACAAAAAGAATTATTTCCCCTGATATCGTCTCTTCACCAACAAATCCATAAGATATTTTCTAAGGTCTTGGTCCGTAGGAACATTCAGTTTTTTTCTGATATGGGTACGCACCACGCCAACATTCTTCTCCGTCTTGTCAAGCAGCTGGCCTATTTCATTCATTTTCTTACCTTGCAGAATAAGGTTGCACACATCCAACTCCGATTTTGTGAGTGTGGGGAATATTTGTGCAAGATTGGTGTTGTCCATCAGATGGTGCTTTAAATGCTGCCGAATGGCGTTGACAAGATTACGCTGAGATTTTGGTCTGAGCATACTAAACAGACGGTCGGTGTCTTCAGGCGTAGGTTGGTCGTTGCTGCTCATACGCAGATAGGCCACAACTTCCCGCTCGTTGAGTTTCACGGCGTGCAGAAAAGCCGTCTCACGGTGATGCATGTCAGTATTCTCCGTCTGAATATGCCCTACATTACGGCGCAGCAGCTCGCCTAATACGCAGAGGAAGAACTCCACGGCAAAGAAAAACGAAAAGAAATTCCACAGAGCTGGTTCATCCAGATAAGCAGCAACGGCTCCATATGTTACCAGACTAATAATAGCTATGAGGAAAGGTGTGTATTTCACGAAGCACATCACAAGAAAAGCTATCGCCAATAGCGAAACCACTTGGTTGAGAAAAATAAGCTGCAAAAAATTTTCGGGACGTCCCTGGACAAAATAGAAGATACGGCATACAATGGCGAACTGTGAAACAAGTGCCACAAGTGAAAAGGCCGCTGGAATAGATATTTTCCGAAAGAAATAGAGCGATAAAGCCATGAGGCAAGTAGTCAGATGGACTATCCCCATAAGTTTAGGTACTGTTTCTTGTGATCCAGCCAATCCGAGCAACTGTAGACTAATAATGAAGACAACAATGGTTGAGTGAAGCAGATAAACGATTATCTGATGACGGTCGACAGTATTCTCTGCCCTCGACTTCATAAAATCTTTTATTCGTTCCTGTAGATTTCGAAAAATCATAATAAGCATATTTTTATTTATAAGATTATGACTGCAAAATTACATTTTTGTTTTTCTAAACACAAAACATTTTTTAGACTATCTTAGAGGTGTTTTAGAGGTTTTAGAGTTGAAAACGTGCAAAATATACCAGATAGATAAAAGAATTGATACATTTTCTTTAATA
>CAUSYJ010000035.1:0-12298 GCA_963535845.1 uncultured Alloprevotella sp. | reverse complement strand
AAATATCCTTATTGTGTCAGCTGGCTTCCTTATTGTGTCAGCTGACGCAATAAGGCTGTCAGCCGACATCCTTATTGTATTTTTCAGCTTCTCCTTTGCAGAAATCGGTAGGTGAAAAAGGAGAAGAGAAAAAGACCCATCTTGCCAAACAACGGCCAAGAGAAAACCATCAAGAGGAAAGTCCTACCGAAGATTCCAAATGCTTGATTCTTGCTTTTTTGAGTTATTATTGTCGTTTATGTGTCAGATTCGGAGGGGAATCATTATTTTTGCAGAACACACATTTATATATAAGTATGAAGCGAACAATTCTCCTGATGGTTTTGCTGCTCGTGGGCTGTGCCGCAATGCAGGCGCAAACCGCTCTGAAATACGGATATTTACACTACGACTCGCTGCTGGTGAAGATGAGCGGCTACGCTGCTGCGCAGGAGCAGCTGGCAACGCTCCGCAAACAATATCAGCAAGAAACGGACTATAACGAACAGAGCTTCAAACGGCAGTTTGCCGAGTTTTTGCAAGGACAGAAGAATTTTCCGCAGAACATTCTGCTGAAACGTCAGCGCGATTTGCAGGAGGCTATGGAAAAAAGCATTGCTTTCCGCCAATCGGCCGAAGAGCTATTAAAGAAAGCTGCTGTCGACCTCCTGCTGCCCGTTCGCCAACGCTTGGATGCTGCTATCCGCGAAGTGGGCATGGAGCGCGGCTATCAGTTTGTGCTTAATCTCGACAATAACACAGTGCCCTTTGTACATCCGCAAATTGGAGAGGATGCCACGCCCTACGTCAGAGAAAAGCTCCAGCGATAAACACCCTGAATTATTCCACACGCTGCGCTATATCCACAGCACAACAGAAGAAGAAAGATGTCTGAAGACTCTAACAAGCAACGCTATCCCATCGGTATTTTCGACAGCGGATACGGCGGACTCACCATTCTCCGCCAGATACGGCAATACCTGCCTCAATACGATTACATCTATCTGGGCGATAATGCCCGCGCACCTTATGGGCCTCGTTCCTTTGAGGTGATCTATAAATACACGCTCGAAGCCGTGGAAGCTCTCTTCGCCCGCGGCTGCCGCTTGGTGATACTGGCGTGCAACACGGCATCGGCCAAAGCCTTGCGCAACATTCAGCAAATCGATCTGCCGCGCCTCGGAGCGGACCGCCGCGTACTGGGCGTGATTCGCCCCACGGTGGAGGCTGTGCCTGAGATTACACGATCGGGGCATGTGGGCCTTCTCGGCACGCCTGGCACCGTCAACTCTGGTTCGTACAAAATGGAGATTTGCCGCTTGGAGAAATATGTCGAACTAACCTCGCTGGCTTGCCCCATGTGGGTACCGCTGGTGGAATACAACGAATATGACTCGCCCGGGGCCGACTATTTCGTGAAGAAACGCATCGATATGATCATGCGCCTCGACCCAGAAATCGACACGCTCATACTGGGTTGCACTCACTATCCTTTGCTTATCAACAAAATCATGAAGTATGTCCCCGAGGGGGTCCGAATCATCGAACAAGGCGAGTATGTGGCGCGCAGCTTGGTGGACTATCTCAAACGACATCCCGAGCTTGAGGCGCAGTGCAGCAAGATGGGGCAATGCCATTACCTCACCACCGAACAAGAATCTAAATTCCGCGAAACAGCAGCCATATTCCTCCGCGAATCCCACTTACAGGTCACGCAGATTGAACTACCGGAGGTGATGGCATAATATTTCCATAAAATTTTGGAAGAGCCGGACGGAGCAACACTCCCACACCTGCCCTTCCGTTTATCTATCTTGTAAATACCTACTCACATGAAAAGAATTACCCTTCTTATGATGCTGCTCCTGAGCGTTGCTGGATTGCAAGCCAAAGACCTCGTAGTGGCACTCAAAAACGGACAAAAAATCACTTTCTCCTTGTCCGACAATCCTGTCATTACTTACGCTGGCACTACGTTTAAGGCAGTGGGCGGTAGCAATGAAGTGACTACCGACTTATCGAACGTGCAGAAATACTACTTTGAAGATTCGCCCACCACAGGGCTCGGAACAACCACTACGCGCCCCACGCTGCAAAACGGGACGGCACTTTTCAGCGGCTTACCTGCTGGTACGCTCGTTAGCCTCTATGCCACTGACGGCCGCCTGCTGCATAGCGCAAAAGCCAACAGCAATGGCGATGCCCACATCAGCTTCGGCCAATACCCCGCCGGCACCTACGTTATCACAGCTGGCTCGGCCATCATCAAAGTAGTAAACAAGTAAAGAACAGAATAATGAAAAAGATGCTTCTTACAGCCCTATTCATCATGGGCCTTACCACTCCAGCTGCCGCACAGCACTACCACATGGTTGTGAAGCAGAAAGACGGGAAGACATTCCGCATACGAACGGACAGTGTGAAGAAAGTGACATTTACAACGGGGGCTTCGGCTCAAGCCTCTAAGGTGTCGACCAATAAAAACGCTCAAGCAAAGGCGCAAACAAAGATGCGCGCCAACGAGAAGGCAAGCAAAAGCGCAAACAATGGTCGCACTTTTTCACAGGTGGTAGTTGCCAACCAGCGCAACCGCCGTGCGTAAGGCGATGAGCCACTAACAAAGAAATATCAACCGTGGCGCGACAAGCTTTTGCCTCTGCGCGAAAGCTTGCTGCAACAAACCGAACACAAAACGCCTGCGGCGAACACACAAGCTACTCCCTTTGATGGGTAGGATACTTGCGTGTTCGCCGCAGGCTATTTTATTGTCGGACACTCGGACTTTGCTGCTCTGTCCGATACAGATGATAAAGCAGTGGATAAGGCGAAAGACGAGCCGCTAACAGTTGCTCAGCGGCAAGTCTCACCCCTTCATCATTTCGCACTCTTCTTTCCGCGCGAAGTACGTTTCTTCTTCGCCGCCGGCTTTTGCGGAGCGGGGCGCGATGCCGACTTAGCTGCAGGTTTAGCCGACTTGGCGGGATGCGCCTTTTGTTCTTCGGTCTCCACGAGCGAGAAGTCGAGCTGTCGGCGGTCTAAGTTGGCGCGCTCCACGCAGATGCGCACCTTGTCGCCCAAGGCGTAGCGCTTTCGGAAGCGGCGGCCGATGAGGCAGAAGTTCTTCTCGTCGAATTCATAGTAGTCGTCCTCCAAGCACCGCAGCGGAATCATTCCTTCGCAGCCGTTCTCCGTGATTTCCACATAGAGACCGAACTCCGTTACCCCATCTATGACGCCATCAAACTCTTCTCCGAGTCGGTCGCCCATAAATTCGATTTGCTTGTATTTGATGCTGGCGCGCTCTGCCGTTTCTGCCAGTTGCTCCATGGCGCTGGCGTGTTCGCAGAACTCTTCAAAGCGCGGACCGTTGGCACTTCGGCCACCCTCCGCATATCGCGTGAGCAGACGGTGCACCATCAAGTCGGGATAGCGACGGATGGGCGACGTGAAATGTGTATAGTAGTCGAACATCAGTCCGTAGTGACCGATGTTGTGAATAGAGTAGCGCGCCTTCATCATTGCTCTTAGCGCCACCATTTCCACCATATTTTCTTCGGGACGATTATGAACATCCTCAAGCAACTGGTTCAGACTCTTGCTCACCTCTTGCTTAGAGCCCTCCGTCCTTAGTTTGTAGCCAAATCGGCCTATAAATCCATTCAGTTTCTCCAGCTTCTCTGGGTCGGGAACATCATGAATACGATAGACAAAGGTTTTGGGTTTCTTACCGCGAGGCACCTTTCCGATGCGCTCTGCCACGGAGCGATTGGCCAGCAGCATGAATTCCTCCACAAGTTTGTTGGCATCGCGCGCAATTTTGAGATACGTAGAAATAGGATGGCCTTTGTCGTCGATTTCAAAGCGCACTTCCGGGCGGTCGAAGCCTATAGCGCCATTTTTGAAGCGTTTGTCGCGCAGGAGCTTTGCCAGGCGGTTCAGCACAACGAGTTCTTCTGCAAATTCTCCCGTAAGCGGTGTTCCCTCGGGCAGCACTTCTGGATGGTCGCCCGGCGTTTGGAGATCAGCCGCCGAAGCCTCGCCGTTGTGTTCCAGGATGTATTGCACCTCCTCATAAGTGAAGCGACGATTGGAACGTATCACGGTGTGCGCCAAGTGCCAATCCAGCACTTCGCCCCTCTCGTTGATATGAAAAATAGTGGAATATGCCACCTTCTCCTCGTCTTGTCGCAACGAACAGAGTTGGTTGCAGAGTTTTTCGGGCAGCATCGGGATGGTGCGGTCTACAAGGTAGACACTCGTGGCTCTATTGTAGGCTTCACGATCTATGATGTCGCCCTCCTTCACATAGTAAGAAACATCGGCAATGTGTACGCCAACTTCCCACACAGCCTTACTGCTGGTGGTTTTGGGGCGCGCAGTGGAGAGCGGCAAGCCTTTACCACTGATGCGGCGTATAGAAATGGCGTCGTCGAAGTCTTTAGCGTCGCGCGGGTCGATGGTGAAAGTCACGGCATCGCGGAAATCCTCGCGCCGCTTTATCTCCTCGGCTGGAATCTCTACTGGGATGTTGTCCGCAGCCAGTTCCACCTTTTCGGGATAGGAATACGGCAGATTGTACTCCGCAAGAATGGCGCACATTTCTGCATTGTTTTCGCCCTGATGTCCAAGGATGTCGACCACCTTGCCTATCGGGCTTTTCGAGTCCTGCGGCCACTCCACGATTTTCACCACTGCCTTGTCGCCTGTCTTACCTCCTTTCAAGAACTTCTTTGGGATGAAAATATCGGCAGCCAGCGAACGGCTGTTGGTGATAAGGAAAGCGAAGTTTCTGTCCACTTTCAGCTCGCCCACAAAGGAGTCGTTCTTGTGTTCGAGTACTTCCGTCACTACGGCCTCTCGGGTGTGGCCTTGTCGGCGGGCCAGCATGGTCACTCTGACACGGTCGCCATCGAGGGCATGGCTCGAATTGCGTTCCGTCACAAGGATGCTCTGCCCGCCATCGTCTGGAACGAATGAATTGCGGCCGTTGCGCTTGCGCACAAACGTACCTTCCATCACTTGGGAGCGCACCGCGTAGCGGTAGTTACCGCGATCGTCACGGGCTATATAATCGTTGAGAATGAGATCATCAATGACGTCGAGCATCAGCATTTTCTGCGGATGATTGGTAGCATGAAGTTCCTGAAAGAGTTCTCTCACCTTGAAATCTTTCGCTGGGTTCTGTTCGAAGAGCTCTAACAAATGCTGCACGATGTCTTTTTTAGACAATCGGCGCGAGGTTTTCTTGGACTTTGCCATATAGATATAGTTTTGCGTGAGCCAGAAATAGCTCACTTTCTTGCAAATATCCTTAAAAAAAACTACTTCTCCTCTCATTTAATATAAAATAACGCAGAGCTCTGACAAATATGTCTACTTTTGCAGCCTATGATGAAAGAGATTCGAGCCATATTGCTGTTGCTATGTGCCACCTTGGCGTTGACACTCCAAGCACAAGACATTGAAGATCCTGGTTCAGGCAAGAACCTGGAGAATGTGGCCATGCCCCACTTTGTGAAAGTGGAGAAGACACTCTACAAGGGCGACAGTATCCCAGCTATCCGCCTCGTCGACCCTGTATATAAATATCCCCCGCTTGTTTTTAAGAACGACGAGGAAAAGGCTCGCTACAATCGCTTGGTGGAAAACATCAAGAAGCTCCTACCGCTGGCTAAAATGGCCCGATATACCATCATCGAGACTTATAACTATGTGGAGACTTTGCCCGACCAGCGGAGCAGAGATGCCCACTGGAAACGCGTGGAGCAGGATTTGGTGAACGAGTACAAGCCTATGGTGCGCCGCCTGACCCGCTCGCAGGGCCGCTTGCTTATCAAGCTCGTGGATCGCGAGTGCAACCAGACGGGCCTGAGCATTGCGCGAGCCTTCCTCGGTACTGCGCGGGCGAACTTCTACCAAGGCATCGGCTGGATGTTTGGCCTAAACCTCAACAAACACTACGACCCGAACGGCGACGACCGCCTGACGGAGCGCGTGTGCCGACTGGTGGAGAGCGGACAGATTTAGGGAATGTGCTAATGTGCTAATGTGAAGCGGCGAGTGCCGCTTTTTTAATGTGCTAATGCAGCGTGGGAATGGACTAATGGAATGTGCTAATAGGCTAATGTGTTAATGGGGAGCGGCGAGTGCCGCTTTTTAATGTGCTAATGGCTAAGATAGACGCGTGGGAAAGAGTTGTTTTATCGTCCAATAATTTGACAAGTGGGTCGGACGAATTAGATGTTAAAAGAAAGGGATTTTCGCGGCGGTTTATTAGATGAAGTTTGAAATGAGAGGGTTTTGATGAAGAACACCTAAGAGATGTGGCACTGCTATAAGGAAAAAACGAGAAAAAGGAGGGAAAGAGAACTGATTTTATACTGGCAAAGCGTCGATACAATAAGGCTGTGAACGGACATCCTTATTGCGTCAGCTGATAGCCTTATTGCGCTGGCCGACATCCTTATTGTATTTATCAACACCCTTATTCTGTTGCCCTTTTCAAGCAGCTCACCGTTGCGTTGCTCAGAGATTTTATCGAGCTTCTCATTTTCGCGCCATTCTCGGAGGCTTAGAATCAGAAGTTTCTTGACTTTTTAGAAAAGAAGACGGGACGAACAGGGCGGACAATTTGGACTAATCGGACACTCTTTTGTGAGAGGAAGCGATTCGATAGAGCTAAAAAAAGGCGGGAGTGGAGGTATTATTATTTTTTTGTATTTTTGCAACATGCAAAGTCTTCCAACTCTTTACCCCCTCCTATTTGATCCTAATCTACACGAGGCTGTTTGGGGCGGACATTATCTTACCAACTGGAAGCAGCTTCCACATACCGAGACTCCTATTGGTGAATCCTGGGAGGTCAGCGGCATTCCCAACTGCTCCAGTATTGTTGCTAACGGACCTTTGGCCGGCAAAACGCTCAATGAGGTCATCGCGACCTACAAAGGGCAGGTGCTCGGAGAGGCCGTTTACAAACACTACGATGGGCAAATGCCACTGCTCATCAAGTTTATCGACGCTCAAGATAACTTGAGCATACAGGTGCATCCCGATGATGAAATGGCCAAGGCGGTACACGGAAAGATGGGTAAGAACGAGATGTGGTACGTTATCAAAACGGAACCTGGAGCTTGTATCTATAGCGGTTTTGCACAAGAGATTACGCCCTACGAACTGCGCCAGCGCATTGCCGACGGAAGCTTGACCGATGTCATCGCACGTCATGAGGCGCAGCCCGGCGATGTATTCTTTATCCCAGCAGGTCGTATCCACGCCATCGGCAAAGGTATTCTGCTGGCCGAAGTGCAGCAGAGCAGCGACCTCACCTACCGCATTTTCGACTACAACCGCCTCGGAATGGACGGCGAGCCGCGCGAACTCCATGTCGACTTAGCGCAACAGGCCCTCAACTACAAGGTGGACAGTCAGTATCGTACTCGCTATGAAGAGAAGAACAATAGTGCCAATCTGGTCATTGACAGTAAGTTTTTCAATGTCCGAGTTGTCAATTTCGACGCGCCTATCCATCGCGACTTAATCAAATACGACAGTTTCTTTGTTACGATGGCCATCAAGGGCGATAGTTATATCCGTTTGCGCTCCACGGGCGAGCAATTCCTACTTCGAGAAGGCCACACTTGTCTCCTGCCTGCCGCCGTGGCCGACTGCGATATTATCCCCACCAAATCGGGTGTGTCGAACAAAATCCTGGATGCGTTTATCAACAACGAGTACAACCCCATCAAAACATTCTTCAAGCAAATCGTCAAATAAAATCAAGAAAAGACAGAAAACATACTGATAAATATTATCTTTGCACAAATTTCAGAGATAGTACACTCGTATCATCTATCACAAAAGCCCCTCAAAATGGAATCTTTGGGAAAGATATTCCTTGTCGAGACTTTATGAAAACAAACTCAACAAAAAAACTTAGCTCACATAAGCACAACACAAACTTTGTTTGGGCTGTTTTGTCGGCTGTCTTTTTTCTTCCTTTGGGCATCATTTCTTTTATCTATTCGCAACAAGCAGAGAGTCTCTACACGGCAGAACGCCCCATGGACGCACGTATGGCTGCTGCGGCATCACGAATGTGGACCATCATCAGCCTTATTGTAGGTGCCCTCGTTTACGCCTTCCTAGCCATTTTCCTACATGTAAATGGCACTATCCATATCTTCTGACAGCAGCGATAAAAGATGCTCAAAATTTCCTCAAACGTAGTTGTCAATACGTTTGAGTTCACATTCATTAAATAGGAATACCCCCTCCAGGGTATCTCACCTCTCATTGGGAAGAATTACCTTTGCGCATCCAAAATGCCGTATATTCACTTTGGAATGAGAAGGAGAGATATTGTTTTAACAATTATATTAGGGAGTGTTAGTATTGCAGGCTTCGCTCAGAACGTGAGAGGCACCATTATTAGTGCCAAGGACAAACAGCCCATTATGTTTGCCTCTGTCACGCTAAAAGAAAGCCACCTCTACGCCTATACAGACAAATCCGGACACTTTATCATCAAAAACGTACCCAAAGGACCGACGACAGTAGTCGTTAGTTGTTTGGGCTATGCTTCGCGCACGCAAACCATCAACTTTACTGGTAAGGACGCCGTCATTGATGTGACGCTCGACGAGAACGACCTCAAACTCGGCGAAGCCGTAGTGGTGGCGAAACGCAAACGCGACGACGCGACAACAGCCTACTCCATCAATCGCACCACACTGGACAACCAGCAAATTATCAACCTTGGCGACATCTCCACACTCCTTCCAGGCGGGAAGAGTGTTAATCCTTCGCTAATGAACGATAGGCGTATGTCGCTGCGCAGTGCTTCGTCGGAGCGCGGCAATGCTTCTTTCGGTACAGCCGTCGAAGTGGACGGTGTGCGCCTCAACAACAATTCGGCAACAGGAGAGAGCTTGGGCGCCAGTACCCGAGCGTTGAGTGCGTCGAACATTGAGAGCGTGGAGATTGTCTCAGGTATTCCGTCCGTGGAATACGGCGACTTGAGCAACGGTATAGTGAAAGTGAACACGCGCCGCGGCCACTCTCCATTTATCATTGAAAGTTCTGTCAACCAGCACACACGCCAGCTGGCCGTCAATAAAGGTTTTGGTGCGGGCAAGGAAGGTGGCGTTATCAACCTTTCGTTAGAACACGCGCGCTCCTTTTCCGATGCGGCATCTCCTTATACAGCCTATCAGCGCAACGCCTTTTCGCTCAACTATCTCAACGTGGTGATGAAAAACCGCCTGCCGCTGACGCTCAACGTGGGCGTGCGCGGAAACATTGGTGGCTACAATTCAAAGAAAGACCCCGACGAGCAATTAGAAAACTACGCAAAAAAACGAGACAACGGCGTGAGCGGAAACATACGCTTGAACTGGCAGCTCAACCAACCTTGGCTTACTTCGCTACAATTTATCGGCGCTGCATCATACAGTAATCGTCGTTCAGAAACATACACCAACGCCAGCAGTGCTTCTACACAGCCCTATCTACATACACTCACGGAGGGCTACAACATTGCTGAGGACTACGACAAAAACCCTACAGCCAACATTATCTTAGGCCCAACGGGCTACTGGTATGTGAAAGGATTCAACGACTCTAAGCCGTTCAACTATTCCCTAAAGCTGAAAGCCGATTGGAACCACAAGTTTGGCAGCGTGAGAAACCTGCTCATGCTCGGAACTGAGTGGACGAGCACGCACAACGGCGGACGCGGCACTTACTATGACAACCTGCGCTATGCCCCTACTTGGCGAGAATATCGCTACAATGCACAGCCCGCCATGAACAACATGGCAATCTACGCAGAGGAGAAAGTGAGCGTCCCGACAGTAAAAGGTGGGCTCTTTGAACTAACCGCCGGTTTGCGCGAGGACCTTACCATTATCCGCCACTCGAAATATCCGCGCGTAAGTTCGTTGTCGCCGCGCGTCAATAGTCGCTACGTATTCTTCTCTGGGAGAAAAGCGTGGGTTTCCGACTTGCGCCTACACGCCGGATGGGGCAAGAGCGTGAAACTTCCCAGTTTCCAAATCCTTTATCCCTCGCCCTCGTATCGAGATATGCTCGCATTCTCGTCTACAAGCGATGCGCAGAACCGTTCCTACTACGCTTACTACACTTACCCTTCTACAACGGTGAGCAATCCCAACCTGCGCTGGCAGTACACCCACCAATACGATGCGGGAATAGAGGTGAAGACGCGCATCGCAGACATCAACGTGTCGGCCTTCTACAACAAGACGTTCCGCCCCTACATGGCCACCAACATCTTTACGCCGTTCGCCTATAAATACACCACGCCATCGGCGCTGCAAAAGAGCGGCATCCCCGTAGCCGACCGAGCGTTCAGTGTAGACCAGACGACGGGCGTTGTCACTGTAACAGATGTGACGGGCAAGCGCCCAGCAGTCACGCTCCCCTATGAAAACCGCTATACATACGTGACCAACGCCACTTACGTAAATGCATCGACCGTAAGCCGCTACGGACTGGAATGGATCATTGATTTCACGCAGATTCGTCCACTACGCACACAGGTGCGCCTTGATGGTAACTATTACCATTATAAAGGAATGGATCATACGCTCTTTGCTGATGTCCCACTGGGACTACATAACCGCCAGTCCAACGGAGCGCTCTATCAGTACATCGGTTACTACCGCGGCGGCAGTGCCTCTTCCACCAACTACACAGCAAATGCTGCCGCAGCCAACGGAAGTGTGTCGAGCCAGGCCAATCTAAACGCCACCTTCACTACTCATATCCCCAAACTACGCCTCATCATGGCCCTGCGCGTGGAGAGCTCGCTCTATCGTTATAGTCGTGCTAAAAGTTCAAGAGGATATATCGTTGAAAACGGCCAACCAAATCTCGAAAAACCTTATGATGGGAAAACACGCAATCAAACTGTTGCTGTACTTCCCGAATACTACTCTACATGGGATAATCCCGCAGAAAAGAAACCCTTTTACGACACGTATCTTTGGGCACGCAAGAACGATCGCAACCTTTACAATGATCTCTCGCAACTGATTGTTCGTACAAACTACCCATATATGCTCAACCCCGATAGAGTGAGCGCTTACTGGTCGGCAAATATCAGCGTGACGAAGGAGATCGGCGACCACGTTTCCTTATCCTTCTACGCCAACAACTTCTTCAACACATTGCGCCGTGTACACTCGTCGCAGACGGGATTGGAGACGTCGCTCTTCGGAAGCGGCTATGTTCCCAACTTCTATTATGGACTCTCGTTAAGACTCAAACTCTGATGAAACACATCTCTTACATACTCCTGACGCTCCTACTGTTGCTACCCGCCGCGTGTGCCGACTACGACGACACGCTGGAGGTGGTCAAAATCACCATAAAGCTGAAAATCCCCGAGACCTACGATGGTCCACTGGACGGACTGCGCGTTGAACTGCTCAATACTACCGCCAGTACGTTTGTGGACTCTACCGACACACAGGGCGAAGCTCACTTCACGTTGCCTGCAGGTATCTACAGCGTTCGTAGTTCGGCACAGAAAACCACCAAAGACTATCGCTACTTCTTCAATGGTACGCTCAGCCAAGTGGTAGTGACCAGCGATTCGGCCCATACTCTCACGCTTCCCCTCACGATGTCGCGCAAGCGCATTGTACACTAAAGAATAGACCCAATAAAAATAATTAACAACATGAAGAAAAGAACCCTCCTCACTATGGTCGCAGCGGCCATAATGACTTTGGCTCCGCTCCACTCCCAGGCTTCATCCGCCAACGGGACGGAGACAGTGACTTATCTCGTGCTGACGCAGACCGACGGAACTGTCAGCAAATTTTCGCTGAATGAGGCGCCCGTGCTTAGCTATGCAGGCGACAGTCTCGTGGTTACTTGCAGTGGCAATCAACTAATGACTGCGCTCGAAGGCCTCCGCGACTATTCGTTCACCACTGAGCAAATAACAACGAGCATCAAGGACGTACCCTCAACAGGTAGTACTTCAACCACGCCCGCACCCAATGTGGCGTTCAGCAACGCCACTATCAGCGGCTTGAAAGCTGGTGCACTGGTGCGCGTTTATAACATCAGCGGTGTGGCAGTGAGCACTCTCACGGCCGATGCTGAAGGAAAAGTCAGCGTAGACCTCAACAACCTCCCCAAAGGAGTGTACATCCTGAGCACTCCCAGCAAGAGCTTCAAAGTTCTCAACAAGTAAAACATTTTAGTAACAAACAAAAACAAAAATACATCATGAAGAAATTATTACTCTCCTTAGTGACTCTGTTGACAGTATCACTCAACGCCA
>CAUSYJ010000034.1:0-12428 GCA_963535845.1 uncultured Alloprevotella sp. | reverse complement strand
ACGCTTTCTACTTTACTCTTATCCTTTGTGCTATTGCCATGTTTTGCACAGAGTGCTGGGCAGATTCTTAATCAAGTTGCAACTAAATTACAAAAAACGGGAGTTAAGGCTTCCTTTGAAGCTACAACTTTTAAAGGGTTAAGTCCTAATGGCACTGTTCTCGGTACTATTCAAACAGAGGGAAATAAATTTAAAATTCAGTCAGGTAGTATGACAACTTGGTTCAATGGTAAAACTCTTTGGTCCATGATGTCAGGAAGTGACGAAGTAAACGTGAGCACTCCTACTGGAACGGAGATTCAGAAAATGAATCCAACAGCGTTCATAAATCTCTATCGTGATAACTGCAACTATTATATGGAACCAGATACTTATGCTGGCAAGACATGCCGTAAGATAACTGTCGTACCTAAGGCACGCGCTTCTTTTCAGCGATTAGTTGTACTTGTCGACACTAATGGTAATCTTATGAACGTTCGATTGAAAGATGCGAAAGGCAACTGGATGCGCTTCCGTATTAGTCAGCTTCAGACGGGGATTAAGTTTAGTAAGAGCACATTTGAATTTAGTAAGAAAGACTATCCCAAAGTGGAAGTAATCGACTTACGATAAACATTTTAAATATATAATTAATGGAAACTATACGTTGCCTAATTTTAGGTTCTGGCCCTGCTGGCTATACTGCTGGAATTTACGCTGGGCGTGCAGGACTCAGTCCTGTTATTTACGAAGGCTTGCAGCCGGGTGGACAACTCACAACTACAAGTGAGGTGGAGAATTTTCCTGGCTTTCCTGAAGGTGTTGAAGCGTATGACTTGATGGATAATATGCGTCAGCAAGCAGAGCGTTATGGTGCAGAAATTCGTTCTAATATAGCCACTAAGGTAAATCTAGATAAAGCCCCCTACTCTGTGACGTTTGATGATGGTAGTGAGGTATTATGCCACACGTTGATCATAGCAACGGGAGCTGCTGCTAAATATCTTGGCTTAGCTGATGAAGAAACCTATAAGGGACATGGCGTTAGTGCTTGTGCCACCTGTGATGGTTTCTTTTATCGTAAGAAGACTGTTGCCGTTGTAGGTGGTGGTGATACTGCCTGCGAAGAAGCAAGTTATTTGGCTGGTTTAGCAGATAAAGTCTATTTGATTGTGCGTAAACCTTTCCTACGCGCTAGTAAGACGATGCAGGACCGCGTAATGGAGAATCCTAAGATTGAGATACTCTTTGAAACCAATACAATAGGACTCTTTGGTGAAGGAAAGTTAGAGGGAGCCCATTTGGTTCACCGCAAAGGAGAAGCAGATGAGAAGCAATATGATTTGCCTATTAACGGCTTCTTCTTAGCCATTGGACATAAGCCTAATAGCGACCTCTTTGCACCCTGGGTTAAGACGAATGAGCAAGGGTATATCCTCACTGAAGGTGATACACCTTTGACGGGGATACCAGGAGTTTATGCTGCTGGTGATGTTGCTGATCCTCTCTACAGACAAGCTGTTACAGCTGCAGCTAGCGGTTGTAAAGCTGCTATTGAAGCTAATCACTACCTCCAAGAAAATCATCTATAACAGCCGCTCCATACAAGCCCTCTCCGTCATGTATGAGGGGGCTTGTTCCTTTATCGTGAAAGTTATCTTCCAAGTCATTACCTTTCTTCTGTTACTCGTTACATTTAACTCGTGCAGTACACAGACGAACTTCTCCAATACCAACTTCCGAGCGTTGGCCTATGCCGCTTCTGCTTTGGGTATTCGCATTGAAGAGCACGATGAACATGCACTTTTCTTGGAGGCTGCAACGTGGCTAGGTACTCCCTATGTTGCTGGAGGTACTACGCGCAGTGGTGTAGACTGCTCTGGGCTGACTATGAGCATTTATGCGCGGATCTACAATAAGCAGCTACATCGACGCAGTGTGGGACAATACGAGAGGGATGTCCAACTCAAAGAACGGAGTCAGTTGCAACAAGGCGATCTTGTATTCTTCCGCACTCCTAATAGTGGTGAGCAATGTGGTCATGTAGGTATTTTTCTGAAGGACGATAAGTTCATCCACGCTGGTAGTCGTGGAGTTGTTGTAGAGAGCCTTGAAGGCTCCTACTGGCAGAAATACTGGCTAGCTGGAGGAAAAGTGTGCGATAAAGAATAAGTAGTCTTTATATAAAGCATTTATAGTCTATGACAGATAGTATCATTATTCCCATTGAGCGTCACCCGTTTGAACCTTTTTTACCTCCTCATGCCCACCTGTTGATGATGGGAAGTTTTCCTCCACAGCAGAAGCGATGGAGCATGAATTTTTTCTATCCTAATTTCATCAATGATATGTGGCGCATCTTCGGTATTATATTCAAGGATGATAAGGATTTTTTTGTAGATGTAAAGCAGAAGACGTTCAAACTCAATGAGCTAGTCCCCTTTCTCACTGAGTTAGGGTGTGGCTGCTACGATACGGCCACAGAGGTGCGCCGCTTGCAGGACAATGCGAGCGATAAATTCTTAGAAGTTGTCACCCCCACTGATTTACCGGCACTCTTGCATCGCTTGCCAGAACTTCAGGCAATCTGCACCACGGGGCAGAAGGCAACGGACACCTTCGTAGAGAACTTCTGTGGAAAGCAACCGACTGTGGGTGACTACTCCACGTTTCAGTTTGAAGGACGCTCTCTGAGGCTCTATCGTATGCCTAGCAGCAGTCGGGCTTATCCGATGAGCTTAGACAAGAAAGCTGCCATCTATCGCCGTATGTTTGAAGAGTTGGGAATGTGCCCCACTCACTGACAGCGATATTTTTGCTTCTTGCCAAAGTAGAAGCCAGCATAGACATTGAGGTAGTTCACAGAGTTCGCTATCGTCAAGTGTCGGCTATGATACCCATAGAGATGCGTAATATACGACATACCGGCAAATTTATCTCCTGTATTCCACACAAAGCCTGCACGACCTATAAAATCTACTGCTACATAACGAATGGCGTTATAGAGCAATTTATCGTACTTCACTTTAGTGCCTTTTTCGGCTCTATACCCCAAAGCTGGCGTTGCCGAAATGGACAAGAGACAATTACGAGCACACACCCAATTATAGGCATAGCCTGCGCTCAAGCAGAAGTCCTGATAACTGAGGTGTGAGAACTTCAACTCATCGCTCATGACAGATGCCACAGAATGTCTCTCACTCAGCGGAGAGGGCAGCTGAGTGTAATCCAATGTTAGCTTCTGTTTGTCGTAGCGAAAGCCCATGATAACGCTTCCTGCAGAGCGTTTCTGCAACGTACTCTGATTGTACGCTGCTGGATAGGAGAAGCGGCGATGATTAAAAATATAATAGGCATTCAAGCTCAGCGTATTGACTTCTAATCCATGGAAGTTGGTGCCACTGAATTGGAACTTATCTACACCGTCGAATCCTTGCGTCTTACGCAATCTGAACTTTCCGTTGTTATGAATATATACAATGTCCCCTCCCACTTTACTGCTATATACTCTGTTGATTTGCCAGCACTCGAGGGTCTACTGACATCTACGCTATATCCAAGGAATATCCATCGCCACCCAAGGTATGGCCCAATCTTAAACATGGGTTTAGGACGGAACGAGAGCGTCTGATAATGCTGTTTCTCCGTTTTAGCCGACATTGTAATCACTTGAAAAAAATTGCTATTCTGTCCCATTACGGTCCAATCATAGTGGTTCGGTTCTATGTAGGTGCTATCCGTCTTATCCAAGAAGCGTATGCCACTCCTAATACTCTTCCCCGTTCGTTTTAAGAAGTTGCCAAATGAGTGCTTCGGTGGAAAGAGTTGCTTCTCTGGTATGATGCCGATAAGCGCGGTGCCCTCGCACATGCTATCCACCACCAGTTGGGCCTGCGACCCTACAGTCAGTAGCAAGAAGCAAAGGATTAGTAAAACTCTTTTCATTCGTTTTTTTAGAGAATTATATTTTACCCAATATGCGATCCATCACCCAGTTCACCGAGGTTGCACTCACGCAGTCGCAGGTACACACTCTTTTGCTTTGCAGATGTTCCACCACATTGCGTATCAGTGGCAACTGCACATATTCGGGATTCTCCGGGCTAAACTCATGCCTACCCTGTGCATCATGCAGCACTATAGGCGCATAGGTAAATACTGAGAAATGCAATTTGCCTTTATCGCCAATGATTTCCACACTGTCCTCACGAGCGGAGTCGTGGGCCACAAAGCACCATGAGCCGCTACCTGGCAGCCCATCGGCAAAGCGGAAGCAAGCACTCACGCTGTCCTCCGTCTGATAGAGTCCACCGCGATTGCCTGTATAGCCTTCGGCATCAATGATAGGGCCAAACATTTCTTGCAGCAAGTCGAGCTGATGAGGAGCTAAATCGTAGAAATATCCTCCTCCTGCGATGTCGGCTTGCACGCGCCATGGCAGGTTCTTATCGTTATAGTCGAGATCACGAGGTGGCACGGCAAAGCGTATCTGCACATTGATAACGCGCCCCACTGAGCCTGCTTTTATCAGCTCTCTCACCTTCTGGAAGTAAGGTAGATAGCGCCTATAGTAGGCCACAAAGCAAGGCACTCCCGTCTTCTCTGAAATCATATTCACACGGCAGCAGTCCTCGTAGTTGCTTGCCAGCGGTTTCTCCACATAGCAAGGTTTGCCTGCTTTCATGGCCATAATGGCATAGGTAGCGTGCGTACTGGGCGGTGTGGCAATATAAACTGCATTGACGTCAGGGTCATGAATCAAGCTCATTGGGTCGTCATACCATTTGGGAATGCCATGACGCAGAGCATAGTCGCACGCTTTGTCTTTGTTGCGGCGCATAACAGCGACGACCTTCGAGTTCTCTACGAGGCTGAAGGCTGGTCCACTTTTCTTCTCTGTGACTTCGCCACATCCAATGAAGCCCCAACTGATATTTTTCGGCATGATAATGGTGTGTTTTATTCGTTGTGTAATACTTTCTTTCGTATAGGTGCTCACCACGTCTTCAAGGATTGTTGCTGGCATCCTCTCTCTCACATTTTCTCCTCGCTGGATTGCAGTTCTTATCTGCGTGCTGCTCCATGGAAACAATGGAGCGTTGAGCACATAGACCATTGCCTTTTCGTGCCCTTTGAGGGGTTCTACTGTGCTTCCTTGCCGGGGATAGACAATGATGTCTGTAGTAGCGAGAATCTCCTCATAATGCGCCCAATGGTCGAAGGACGCCCAATTGTCGCCCCCTATGAGGAGTTGCAGTCTACAATGGGGATAGACGCTCCGGAGGGCTTCTAAAGTGCGCCATGTAAATGATGGGCGCGGGAGGGAGAATTCAAAGTTGCTTGCCTCAATATGGGGTTCTTCTCTCACGGCCTCAGAAGCCCACCGCAGGCGGTCGGCCTCAGGGGCTAAGTCACTCTCCTCCTTCCAAGGATTCTGTGGCGACACCATGAGCAACACTTCATCCGAGAGACGCTGTTCCACCACGGCACGTGCTATGCCGATATGGCCTAAGTGAATAGGGTTAAACGACCCTCCAAAGATGCAGAGTCGCTTCATTGCAGTAGGTATTTGCTCACCACGCGGTAGATGTCGCTTTCTGCCTGTTCGAGGTTGTCGTTGGTCACGATGCAGTCAAACTCTGGTGCGCGACTTATCTCGTATTCCGCACGGGCGATGCGGTCGTTAATCACCTCCGGTGTATCTGTACCGCGTTTCTCCAAGCGTTCTCTCAGAGTTGCGACAGAAGGCGGCTGAATAAATACCGTCAAGGCGCGTTCGCCATAGGCTTGCTTCATATTGAGTCCGCCTATCACGTCCAAGTCGGCAATAACATTCTCGCCTTTTGCCAACTGCTGATCCACTTGGCTGCGTAGCGTGCCATAGAAGCGGTCTTTATACACCTCGCAATACTCCAAGAAATGCCCCTGCTCGATGTGTTCTTTAAACTCTTCGGGGCTGAGGAAGAAGTATTCCACACCATGCAGTTCGGCACCACGAGGAGGGCGTGATGTGGCACTGATACTGAAATGCAGATTCAGTTCGGGGTGCTGCTCAATGAGGTAGTGTATCAGCGTACTCTTACCCGTGCCTGAGGGGGCACAGAAGATGACCACTCGCCCTGGGCTCAACTGGTTTTCGTTTTTTTCTTGCATAATCTTCTCTGATCTGCCCCCAAAAAGAGGGGAAACTGTTTGCGTTTATTTTACTGTTTTACATCACGTTGAGCACCTGCTCTTTGATTTGTTCGAGCTCATCCTTCATCATCACCACGATGTTTTGCATCTCGGCTTGATTCGACTTTGAGCCCGTTGTATTGATTTCTCGTCCCATCTCTTGCGCGATGAAACCGAGTTTTTTTCCCTGCCCTGCATGTCCTCTGTCCATTGTCTCACAGAAGTAGTGTAGGTGGTTTGTCAAGCGTTGTTTCTCTTCGCTGATGTCAAGTTTTTCGATGTAGTAGATCAACTCTTGTTCCAAGCGATTCTTGTCATAGTCCACACCGAGGAGCTCTTCCAGTCGGGCTTCGAGGCGTTCGCGTATTTTCTGCACTCGAGCTTTCTCGAAGGGCTCAATCTCCCTCATTAGCTGTGAGATATTGTTGATTTTCTCCTCAAACTTCCGATAGAGAGCTTCACCCTCCTGCTTACGGAACTCCACCAAATGTTGAAGAGCCTCTTTGATAGCTGAGCTCACCACCGCCCATTCCTCGTCGGTGAGTTCCTCCGAGGCTTGTACTGCCGTTGTATCGGGCAGGCGCACCAGTAGCTGCCAAGCTTGGCTATCGTTGAAAGGCAAGCCCACCTCTTCGCTAATGCAGCGCAATTGAGCCATATAGCTCTTCACAGCTTCCGCATTGATAGGAGCAGTTTCAGCAGCAGTTTCCTTTTCGGTCCAGATGCTGAAGTCCACCTTACCACGTTCCACAATAGGCGTTATCATCTTACGAATTTCTATTTCTCGTTCGCGATAGAGTGGTGCAATACGTGTATTCAAGTCGAGCGATTTAGAATTCAGCGATTTGATTTCCACATGGATTTTCTTACCTCCAAAGTGTGCATCGGCCTTGCCATAGCCGGTCATAGATTGTATCATTTCTATAAACTTTTTATTACTAAGCAAAAATACAACTCTTTCTCCAATTTCCCTATACTATCCCTCTTTTTTTAGCATTCTCACTTTATTCTTATCTTAGTGAATTGGAAAATCTCTCTCTTCTGTAAATACAAGCGTTGCAAAAACATTAAGCTAAGAGAGAATAAAAAACGGCACGAAATTTGCTTTTCTTTCTACTTCTACACATAGTCACATCAACGAAATTAAGATTATGACATACGAACTTTCACCAGGGCTCACACAAGTGCTCGCCTTCTGTCGGAAGGCGATGCAGGAGAAAGCATTGAGCGACATCTCCACTGACTGCCTGCTGCTCGGTTTGCTCCACGATGAGAGAAGCCAAGCTATGCAAATGTTGCAGTCGCTATCATGCCCTATAGAAGAGCTGAAACAGCAAATTATGGCTCGTTTGGACTCGCTGCAAAAGTCTCTACTCCCCTCCTCCGAAGCGCTAGTTCTGAGTATAGAGAGCCGTCGTTTGCTGCGACTAACGCTCCTCGAAGCACGCCGCTATGGCGAAGAGATGGCCAACGAACTACACCTGCTCCTTGCCATCCTTCACGATTCTAACAACGCAGCGCGCACCCTCCTTAATACATATAACATAACCTATTCTATCGTGACAGATAACCTTCCCCAAATCCCTCAGATAGAAGGTTCGTTTGGATTCTCCGATGACGAACAGCCCCATCCTCCCATGGACAGTGAAGAGCGTTCGCATAAGTCCCCCAACGCCATGCCAATGCCCAGCGGTGGCAGTAGCTCGCCCACCCCGATAATCGACAATTTCGGAACCGATCTCACAGAGGAAGCCGCTCAGGGCGCTTTGGATTCCGTTGTGGGTCGTGAGAAAGAAATTTTGCGTGTGGCGCAGATTCTGTCCCGTAGGAAGAAGAACAACCCCATTATTATCGGTGAACCAGGTGTAGGCAAGAGTGCCATTGTGGAAGGCCTCTCTCAACTCATCGCTTCCCACAAAGTGCCTCGTCTGCTTCAAAACAAACGCATCATCGCCCTTGATATGGCCTCGATTGTGGCTGGCACACAATTTCGCGGACAGTTTGAAGAACGCCTCCGTCGCTTGATGAAAGAGCTCAACGCCCATCCCGAAATAGTAATCTTTATTGACGAGATTCATACCATTATTGGTGCAGGGGCAGCTCCCGGTAGTTTGGATGCTGCAAACATCCTAAAACCAGCCTTAGCACGCGGAGAGGTGCAATGTATCGGCGCCACGACCACAAACGAGTATCGCAAAACAATCGAGAAGGACGGAGCCCTAGCCCGTCGCTTCCAGTCGGTGCTCCTCGAGCCCACGACCGCCGAAGAAACCCTGCAAATCCTCCATAACATAAAAGAATGCTATGAGGAGCATCACAATGTGGCCTACACCCCGGAGGCATTGGCAGCGTGTGTGCACCTAACGGAACGCTATATCACCGATCGCTCACTCCCCGACAAGGCCATCGACGCCCTTGACGAAGCTGGAAGTCAGAAGCACTTACTAGGGCTCAATGTGCCAGCAGACATCGTTTCTATGGAGCAGAAAATAGTGGAATTGAAGCAACATAAAGACCAATCCGCTAAGGAGCAGGATTATGAACGTGCTGCCCGTTATCGCGATGAATCCGTACAACTCCAAACGCAGTTGAACGAACGCAATCGCCAGTGGCTGTCAGAACAGAAAACATACCGTCAGACCATCACAGAGGACGACATTGCCAACGTGGTGAGCAATATCAGCGGCGTGCCCGTACAGCGCGTGGTACAAAGCGAAGCAACGCGTCTGAAAAGCATGAAAGCCGAACTGGAAAGCCGCGTAGTGGCACAGGATACTGCCATAGAGAAGCTTGTGCGTGCCATTACTCGCAATAGTATGGGATTGAAGGGGCACGACCGCCCCGTGGGGACCTTCCTCTTTGTGGGTCCCACAGGCGTTGGTAAGACCTATTTAGTGAAATGCCTAGCCGAACAGATGTTTGGCCGCAAGGATTCGCTCATACGCATTGACATGAGCGAATATGGCGAGAAATATTCCACCAGCCGCCTCGTTGGAGCTCCTCCGGGATATGTAGGCTACGAAGAAGGTGGACAGCTGACAGAGAAAGTGCGCCGCCATCCATATTCGGTGATTCTACTTGACGAAATTGAGAAAGCACACCCCGATGTCTTCAACACCCTCCTGCAAGTGATGGACGAAGGGCGCATGACAGACGGCAACGGCGTAACGGTGGATTTCCGCAATACGATTATCATCATGACCTCTAACACCGGCACGCGCCAAATTCGCGAATTTGGACAAGGAATCGGCTTCCATGCGGGCGAAGTGGACTCCAACAGACACCAATATGCAGAAGCGATAGTGAAGAAGGCCTTGCAACGCCAGTTTGCACCAGAATTCCTAAATCGTTTGGACGATATCATCATGTTCCAGCCTTTAGAAAAGGCTGATGTACAGAAGATTGCCAAGATAGAGTTAGACCTCTTATGCAAGCGGATAGCTCCCATGAATCTCCACCTTGACCTCTCCACTGCCGCTCTGGATTATGTAGTGGAAAAAGGCTTTGATGCACAATATGGAGCCCGTTCACTGAAGCGCGCCATACAAAAAAATGTGGAAGATTGCCTTTGTGATTTGCTCCTCGAGAGTGCCGACAGTCAAGCAGCTCGCACAGTTCGCTTTGACATGGCCGAAGGCGAGCTAAAGGTTAATATTACCGAAGATTCAGTCCACAAGGATAAATCTCCTCAGGCAATCGAAAGATCGAACGACGAGAAAGGTGAGAAAAATAAGTAGCAGTCCCATCTCAGAAATAGTAGAAAAAATAGGAAACGTGAGTAAAAAGTTGTAACTTTGCTCACATCTACAAACAAACACCTAATAACGAAAATGGAACATACATCTCAACTTCTTACAGAAGCAGCTGACAACATCCGCGTGCTTGTTGCAGCCATGGTAGAGAAAGCAAAATCAGGACACCCTGGAGGTGCCATGGGTGGTGCTGACTTCATCAATGTTCTGTATTCAGAATTCCTTAAGTTCGATCCCGATTGCCCCTCTTGGGAATGTCGCGATCGCTTTTACCTTGACCCTGGGCATATGTCGCCGATGCTCTATGCTCAGTTGATGCTTTGCGGACGCTTCACAATGGACGAACTCAAGCAATTTCGCCAGTGGGGCTCTCCCACGGCTGGCCACCCCGAACGCAGCGTGGAACGCGGCATCGAAAACACCAGCGGCCCATTGGGACAAGGCCATACTTACGCCGTGGGTGCAGCCATTGCAGCAAAAGCCCTCTATGCGCGTACAGGTAACCCAGGTTTCAAACGCGAGAAGATCTATGCATTCATCTCCGACGGCGGTATCCAAGAGGAAATCTCGCAGGGTGCAGGCCGCATTGCAGGCCACTTGGGTTTGGACAACCTCATCATGTTCTACGACTCCAACGACATTCAGCTATCGACCCCAACGAGCGATGTTATCAGTGAAGACACCGTGCTGAAATATCAGGCGTGGAATTGGAACGTTATTGAGATTGATGGTAACGACCCCGTACAGATTCGAGAAGCCTTGATAAAGGCCAACGAAGAAAGCCTGCGCCCCACTCTTATCATAGGTCATACGATAATGGGAAAAGGAGCGAGAAAGGGTGATGGCAGTAGTTACGAAAAGTGCTGCCAAACTCACGGTGCTCCCCTCGGTGGAGACAACTACATACAGACACTCAAGAATCTATCCGCTGATGTTGAAAATCCCTTCCAGGTGAGACCAGCAGTGGAAAAGATGTATGCCGAACGCCTCGAAGAACTGCGCAAAGAGGTGCGTAACCTACGCGCCGAAGAACAGGCATGGGCAGCAGAGAATCCAACCAAAGCACAGTTGCAAGCCAACTGGTTTGCTAACCGCCTACCTCAGCTGCCATGGGGCGAAATAGAGCACAAAGCCAACTCGGCAACACGCAATGGTTCGAAGACCATCCTCGCAATGCTCTCCAAACACGTCCCCAATATGATTGTCAGTTCGGCCGACTTGTGTAACTCCGACAAAACTGACGGTTTCTTGGCACACACCACAGAAATCTCCCGCACCAATTTCGCTGGCGGATTTTTCCAAGCAGGTGTCAGCGAACTGTCGATGGCATGTATCTGCATCGGCATGATGCTCCATGGTGGTATCATCACAGCAATGGGCACATTCTTCGTTTTTTCCGACTATATGAAGCCCGCCATACGCATGGCAGCCTTGATGGAAATCCCCGTGAAATTCATCTGGTCTCACGATGCCTTCCGCGTGGGTGAAGATGGTCCGACTCACGAGCCCGTTGAGCAAGAGGCACAAATTCGCCTAATGGAGAAACTGAAAAACCATCATGGCAAAGATAGCGTGCGCGTTCTGCGTCCTTGCGACAACCAAGAAAATACGCAGTGCTGGAAGATGGCAATGGAAAATACAGACACGCCTACGGCTCTCATTTTTAGTCGCCAGGACGTGCGCGACCTTCCGGCAGGAACTGACTACACACAAGCTCAGAAAGGAGCCTTTGAAGTCATCAAAGAAGCCCATCCCGATGTTATCCTTGTGGCTAATGGTTCAGAAGTTGGCACCTTGTGCGACACTCAACAGCTGCTTCAAAAGGAAGGCATCAAAGCCCGCGTAGTGAGCTGCCCCAGTGAAGGCCTCTTCCGTCTGCAATCTAAAGAATATCAAGATACTCTGCTTCCCAAGAATGTGAAGACATTCGCTCTGACAGCAGGTTTGCCCGTCACAATGGAAGGCCTTGTAGGCCTGCAAGGCCGCATCCATGGACTGAGCAGCTTTGGCTTTAGTGCTCCATACAAAGTGCTCGATGAGAAATTAGGTTTTACTCCCGAGCATATTTATAAGGAAATCGTCGACTTCGTGAAAAACTAAGTTAGTAGATTCATAAATACAACACAGCACATGGGATAGACCGCCAACGAGGTAATATAACCTCCATGTGCTGTGTTATTTATATAAGGTCGGAGAAAATATAGTCGGAGATAAAAATCCCAGAATGTGTGAGACGTAAATGATTATTGACACATTCCAAAGCCCCATTATCTATAAACGGCTTAGCGCGTAGCAGAAGCAGATGGCGCTTATCAGACGGCACCTCCTCCAGGTTGAGCCCTTGCATCATCCGCATACGCGTGAAGACGAGTTCCTCGAATCTCTCCTCCTCCGTTAAGTTTTCAACCGAATGAGGAGGAAGTCCAGCAGCAGCGATATAAGCCTGCAAATCGGCGTTATTGCTGCGACGGGTACGCCCATCAAAGCTATGTGCCCCAGGTCCGCAGCCAATATATGGCAGGC
>CAUSYJ010000033.1:0-12430 GCA_963535845.1 uncultured Alloprevotella sp. | reverse complement strand
CAGCAATTTAATGTGACATTTCATAAGCATAATTTTTGTAGTAAACGAGTTTGAATATTTCAAAAATCCTAATGCAATAAAAGGTTACACAGGATATAGCCATACAGGGAATTCACTTATTTTCATGCTGCTAAACGAAAGTATTTGAAATGTTTTGATGGCGCGATAAAGGTAACGATAAAAATGAAAGAGAATTATCTTTGATAGGTTTTTTATCATTCACATTAGGTTCTCGGGGAGAGCAGGAAAATTGCTTGATAAAGATAGTTGTAGGTATCTTTAGGAACGCATGGCATGATTAACATTCTTAGTGCCGTCCGATAAAGTCCACGATGGCTTCCACAACGGGAGTGGCGATGAGTTGTCGGGTGGTGTAGTCGTCGGGGCGGGACATGTTCGGACTTTCCGCCATCAGATGGTTCAGCGTAGGCATCCAGCGGAAGTCCACGTTGGGCCTCTTCTCCAGTGCCTGCTGCCATAGTTGGAAGTCGGTTTGGCGCACCTGATAGTCGTGCCCACCTTGTATGAAAAGCATCGGCACTGTGAGCTGCTGCGCCGTTCGGAGTGGTCGGTATTTGCGGTCGAATTTCAGATACTCTTTAGGGAGCGGTGCGAGTGCGGCTCGGTATGCGCTGTCGATTTCAGTAGGCGCGATGTTGTTGAGACGTCCCAGATAGTTCAATTGTTCTTTCATCACCTCGGAGAGTGGGCGCGCAGGAGCGGCCAGAGCTATCATGCCCGCCATGGGCGTTGTGGCGCGTTGCGCTATGCGCGGCAGTAGCATTCCGCTGAGCGAATGACCCACCACAAAGATGCGCTGTGCATCCACTTCGGGCAAGGCGCGAGCCTGCTGAAGTGCCGCGAGCGCATCGTCCACAATTTCTTTGTCGTAGTCCATGCCGCCACTGATTTCTACGCACGCCGAACCATAAACAAGGGTGCGCTTGTTGTAGCGGATAGAGGCAATGCCGTGGAGCGCCAACGAATCGGCCAAATCGCGCAACAAAGCGTTCGGCCCGATAGTCTCGTTGCGGTCGCAAGGGCCGCTACCCGCCAGCAACACGGCCAACGCCACGGGCTTCTTTCGTTCAGCCGGCAGTGTGAGCGTTCCAGGTAGGAATATCTTACCATTCTCAATCTGTATCTCCCGGTTCTCCGCGCCTCCTACCGCCACAGTCTGTGGCCGCGCGGTAGGTCGGAAAAAGAGTCCGCAGAGCTGCCCATCGCCATTCCAAGAGAGGAGCGCCATGAGCGACGTCTGCGAAAAATCCAGTCGTATTCCATCCACTTCTATTCCTCCTTCAACCACCGTCCGTTCCCATTCGCCGCGGCCGTTCTCCGTGCCCGCCTGTCGCACAAGCTGTGCATAGATTCCTCCTAATTGTTGCGCGGAGAGCGCCGCTTTCATTTCGGCATTGCAGAGCGCATACACGGAGTCGCCCTTTTGTTGTTGCAACCAGTCCAGCACGCGTTGCGACCGCCCGAAGTCTTGTGCCACAGCCGCCGATAGGCAGAGCAGTAGGCCGAATAAGATAGAGATGCGATGTTTCATGTCCTTTTCGTTTTTTGTAGGCAGTTATTGTCCGCCTACTTTGCAAAAATAGGGATTTTTCTTCAGAAAAAGGCGGGAGAAGAGGAAAGCCCCCTCCATCTCCCCCATAAGGAGGAGTGCTCAGCTGCCTCTTGAGGCTGGAGCAGCTTTGTTGGTTCTCGGACTGGTCCGACCAGTCCGACCCGTCCGACAAGCACCCCTCTCAACAGAATCTCCGACTTGTCCGACCCGTCCGACTTGTCCGAGAATACCAAAAACCTCCCTAAAATTTGACAAGAGGCCTTTCTCTGAAAATTTGAGAAAGACTCTCCTCTTTGCTTTCTGCCAAAATTTTCGCGGCATTTTTGTTTTTGCGGGCAGGAAAAATCGAGCGAAATCTTGAAAAAGTGGGAGATTTCGTGAGCTTTTTTGATTTTTTCGGCCGTTTTTGCTGAAAAATCTCCTTGTTCTGTTCGTCAGTTTCCTTATTGTGTCGGCTGGTTTCCTTATTCTGTTGGCGGACGCAATAAGGAAGTCAGCCAGCAGCCTTATTGTATCGGCGCGCAGGATGGTGGG
Source organism: uncultured Alloprevotella sp. (assembly GCA_963535845.1). GTDB lineage: Bacteria > Bacteroidota > Bacteroidia > Bacteroidales > Bacteroidaceae > Alloprevotella. The sequence goes on along the minus strand of CAUSYJ010000033.1, from coordinate 10,323 downwards.
GCTGTTCGCTCTCTCCCTTTCGTGCGCGGATTTGTGGCCTTCGTGGGAGGGGAAAAGTGGGAATTTCGTTGATGTTTTAAGCCCACGAAAGGGCACGAAAGAGGCGAAGGAGCACGAATCAGTATCGGTTCTCGGACGAGTCCGACTGGTCCGACTCGTCCGAGAGTTATCGCAGCAGTCTTAGTAAACAAAGGCTGGTGCGCGATTGTCCCTATTGAAAAAATCTTAAATTTGCAGCAGTTTAGCAATATCGCAGTAGCAATACGGCTTATGAAGTACAACAAAGACCTTGATTTTTTTAGAGCTATCTTAATAGGGTTGGTCATTCTGATACATATCGTCAATTTTGGCAATATCTACCCCGATATTAAGAACGCAATTCTCGCATTTTTTATGCCCGCCTTTTTGGTGATAACTGGTTATTTGGTGAACATTGAAAAGACGCTCCGACAGTTTGCCTTATATCTTTGGAGGATATGGTTGCCCTATATGGTGCTCGTCTTGGGCTTTGCAGGGCTTTCGCTGTATCTGCCCGTCCGCGGTGGTATCGCGTCGTTCGATGTGCCCACGGTGCTCGATGTGCTCTTTGTGAAATCAATTGGCCCTTACTGGTTTCTGCACACTATGATGGTGTGCGGCATCCTCTATTATGCAGCTTTCCGTGCCTTGCCCAAATTTGATGTCACGGCCAAATATTCCCTCTTCGCCGCCCTCCTCATCGGCGTGGCACTCTTCACGCCTTTGCTGGACATTCATGCCGCGTTCTATTATTTCTTAGGCGTGGGCGTGCGGCAATATATAGGCGATTTCTCGCGCATCTATAAGGCGAGTCTGTGGCCCATACTTCCCTTCGGTTTGCTCATCGTTCAGCGCGAGTATTGGGGCTGGGGAACAATCGCCATGCTCGTTTGTGTGGTGTCGTTTCTTTGTTTTGCAGCTTATTTCAGTAGTCTCACAACAGGGCGCACCAAGCAGGTCATCGACTACATTGGGCGAAACACTTTCCCGATCTATATCTTCCATCCCATATTTACAATGCTGTCGAAATACTACCTGCCTCTCTTCGGCTTCGACCCTACGGGATTGCTCCACGCCTTTGTGACCGTTGGCGTGGGTCTCGGAGGAACTCTTGCGCTCGCCCTCTTGCTCGACCGCACGCACTTGTCCTATCTTTTCGGCCGTAAGAGTCTGTTGCGATAACAAGGCAAGTGGGAAAGGATAGAAAGAATGTGCTGATAGGAAAAACAAACAAAATGCGGCTTCTCTCAAAGCCTTGCTTTGCGAGCTACATAGAAAAGCGTAATTTTGTCGGAAATAGTTATAAAAAGAAATGTCAAGTCTGAAAGAGAAAACCGCAAACGGATTGCTATGGGGCGGTATCGCCAGCGGTTTGCAGCAGTTGCTGAACCTCGTGTTCGGTATCTTTCTGGGACGCTTGCTCACCGATGCCGACTACGGTATGGTGGGGTATCTCACCGTCTTTACCCTTATTGCCGGTTCGCTGCAAGAGGGCGGCTTTATCTCGGCACTCAATAAGCGGAAAAACGTGACCCGCGCGGATTATAATAGTGTGTTTTGGTTTAACACGCTGATGAGTCTTTCACTCTATACGCTCCTTTTTTTCTGTGCCCCGCTGATAGCTGATTTTTTCCATGAGCCGGATTTAACTCCCTTGGCTCGCTACGTCTTTGCGGGCTTTGTGATTTCGAGTTTGAACATCGTGCCGCGCGCTTATCTCTTCCGCGAACTCAAGGTGAAGCAGAACACGATTATCAGCTTTGTTGCGCTCCTCACTTCAGGCATTGTGGGCGTGACCATGGCGTGGCAAGGCTTTGCTTATTGGGGCATCGCCACGCAATCCATTGTTTACGCCGTCTGCACAACCCTCGGAACGTATTGGGTCACCCGCTGGTGGCCCAGCACCCATTTCTCGTTCCGCCCCGTCAGGGAGATGTTGGGCTATTCCGGCCGCCTGATCATCACCAATGTCTTTGTGATTTTCAACCAGCAGCTGTTTTCTATCTTGCTCGGTAAGCTCTTCAATCGTCGCGAACTGGGCAAATTCACGCAGGCTAATAAATGGAACACAATGGGGCATAGTCTCATTTCGCAGATGCTTTACAGTGTGACGCAGCCCCTTTTTGCCAAGATGGACGACCGCAAGCAGCAACGCGCTGCTCTGCAAAAGATGGTGCGTCTGACCGCATGCCTCACTTTTCCCGCTATGTTCGGTTTGAGCGTCATTGCACACGAGTTCATCATCATCACCATCACGGAGAAATGGCTCGCTTCGGCTGCCATGCTGCAACTCCTTTGCGTTTGGGGCGCTTTCGTTCCGATGCAAACGCTTTTCCAGAACTTCCTGTTGGCACGTGGGCGTTCGGGGATTTATATGTGGGGAACAATCGGGCTGGCCATACTCGTGTTTGGCGCTGCATTACTGGTGAGCCCCTACGGATTAGAGTGGATGTTGCGCGTCTTTGTGGCGATTAACATTCTCTGGCTCTTGTTCTGGCACCACTTTGTTTGCCGCCTGACGGGCTATGGGTTGTTGACTTTTCTGAAGGACATGGCGCCCTACTTGGGGCTTTCCGTTGTGCTTTGCATAGGGGCGTATTTCCTTTTCTCTGGCGTAACCAACCTTTGGTTAAGCCTGTTGGGGAAAGTCCTATTTGTAGGCACAACCTACTGCCTCACGCTGTGGTTGAGCGGCTCTGTAATCTTCCGCGAAAGCCTGCTTTTCCTCTGTAAGAAAGGAAAAGCGTCCTAAAGTTTTGATAGCGTTTTGTCGAGCCTTATTCTCTTCTTCCGAATAAGGCTTATTTCTTGCGATATTTCCCCCACAGTTTTTCGCCACTCTGCCAGGCCGCCATGCGCAATTGGTCGAGCAGCGTACAAGCCAAATAAACGGCGCAGAGCATCAAGGCAACGCCTAAGAAGTTGAGGCCGAACGGCAATGAGGTATCTATGTCCTCGACCCACTGAGCATATAGTGGACGGACAAGTGTGTTCTGATGTACGAGGTAGACCGTGAAAGCGCCCGCCGCCAGCCAGTTGATGGGGCGCGAAAGGCTTAGACGCAGTTGTAGGCGGTCGAAAAGAATCAGCAGAACAATTGCTTCTAAAACGTTGATAGGGAAAGAATAGAAGAAAATGTATGTGTTCGCAAAGTTATAGACGGATAACGGCAACCCATAAGCAGATACAAAAGTGAAGAGGGCAGGGAACAGTATGCACGCGGCATATACGATTAATAAGGTACGTGTGCGCAAGGATTTATAATCCAGATGGAGGCGAACATAGCGTGCAAGCAGATAGAGTCCCATAAAGAAGATAGCGGAATAACCTTTTTGAAAATCATTAGAGAAGCGTATGATTACATCGAGCGTTGCGAAAGTGAAGAACGCAATTAAGAAACCCTTCAACTGTTGCTTTCCTGCCGTCTCCACAAAGGCATTGAGCGCGGGCGCAAACAGATAGAGGAGCAGATACGACCATACAAACCAAAATGAAATCAAGCTTTTCCAAACAGCTATTAGTCCGCCCGAAGGCATACCATTAAGCAGCAATACCGTCCCCGAAGTAAGTAGACCGATAAAGAACACCTGGAAAAGCAGTTTTACAGCTCCTTTCAGAGAGGCGCGTATGCCAAACCAGCCCGAAATAAGGATGAAGACATTCACACCTATGATGGCCCAATGTTCCACCAAGATGCGCACGCCCCAAACCTCTGGAAGCATCAGAATGTCCTGTCGCTGCGGCCATCCGAAGCAGAAATAATCGGCATGAAGGGTGAGAATCATAAACATCGCCATGAAGCGGAGCAGCTCCATATTGGCCAAACGCGGTTTCTTCTGTATTGTCATGAATTTGTCTTTTTTAGAAATCGTTGGAGTACTTTTCCGGCAAAAATAAACAAAAAAGCCCAAAAGTCAGTATATTTGCCTTGAAGCGCCTGCGGCACTTCGGTCAGGGAAAAAAGCTGAGTCGGACTGGTCCGACCTGTCCGACTGGTCTGAGAATAAGCTATCTCTCCCTCCTCCCAAAGCTACTCCCGCCGCCAAGGCTAAAACTAAACATCATGCTAACAACCCTCAATATTCGCTGTAAGAATACCGGCAAGTCGCACAAAGTGCCCGCCGGCTACAATCTGGAACAAGTCTATGAGATGCTGGAACTGCATCTGCCCTACGGATGTACTTCCGCAAAAGTCAATAACAAAGTGGAAGGCCTCCATTATACCCTTTTCAACGATAAAGACATCGAATTTCTCGATATTACTTCCGCTTCGGGAATGCGCACCTATACGCGCTCACTCTTCTTTGTGCTCTACAAAGCAGTAGTGGAACTCTACCCCGAAGCCCGCCTGCGCGTCAGCACTCCTGTCAGCAATGGCTACTACTGCCGTTTAGACGGCATCAGCTCTGGGGTGACGGACGAGGTGGTGGATGCGCTGCGCAGTAAGATGCAGGAGATCATCGCTGCCGACCTGCCGTACCACCGCATCACCTGCCCAACGGAGAATGCTGTACGACTCTTCCGCGAAAACGGACAAGAAAGCAAAGCCGAACTCTTGGAAAGCTACGGATCGCTCTATACCAATTATTACACGCTGGGAGAAACGCCCGACTATTTCTACGGTTCGCTACTGATACGTACAGGACAAATCACGCTTTTCGACGTGATACCCTACTACGACGGTATTCTGCTGCGCCTCCCCGACCCCGAACATCCGCAGCAACTAAAGCCGATGATCGACCAGCACAAGATGTTCTCCGTTTTCCAAGAACAACACAACTGGCAGCATATCTTAGGCGTCTCCACCATTGGCGAACTTAACAAAGCCAATGAGGAAGGGCGCACCAACGAACTGGTGAACGTGAGCGAAGCCCTGCAAGAGAAGAAAATCTCCCGCATGGCGGATCGCATCGCTGAGAACCCCAACATCAGAGTAATCCTCATTGCCGGCCCTTCAAGTTCGGGAAAGACTACCTTCTCCAAACGCCTCGCCGTGCAGCTCATCGCGAGTGGCAAGAAGCCCGTCGCCATCAGTCTGGACGACTATTTCGTGAATCGCCACGACACACCGCGCACGCCGGAGGGCGAACTGGACTACGAGAGTGTCAACGCGCTCAACATTCCCTTACTCAACAGTCAGATCCAGGCTCTCATTGCGGGAGAGGAAGTGGAACTGCCGCGCTATAACTTCCAAACGGGACTGAGCGAGAAGAGCGGGAAACGCCTAAAGCTAAGTCCAGAAACGCTCATCATCTTTGAAGGCATCCACGCCCTTAATCCCATGCTCACTTCCGACATTCCCGCGGAGAGCAAATTTAAGATCTACGCCTCGGCGCTTACGACAATCTTGCTCGACGACCACAACTACATCCCCACAACAGACAACCGCTTGCTCCGCCGCATTGTGCGCGATTATAAGTATCGCGGATATTCGGCCGAAGACACTATCAAGCGTTGGCCGATGGTGCGCGAGGGTGAGAGCAAATGGATTTTCCCGTATCAGGAAGAGGCCGATGAGATGATGAATACGGCGCTGCTGTTCGAATTCTCCGCACTTCATCAGCAAGCGCTCCCACTGCTCGAGCAAGTGCCCGAAAGTGCGCCCGAATACTCCGAAGCCTACCGCTTGCGAAAGTTCTTGAGCTATCTGAAGCCCATATCCACCAAGGGACTACCTCCCACATCGCTCCTCCGCGAATTCTTGGGCGGTAGCACATTCAAGTACTAACAGCGCACAGATTTATTCTGCTCTCCCATGCACAGGCTTTGTCCGCTCGATTTCATAGAAAAACGGCCGACTGCTCCCGCTACGCAGAGCTTCTCCCAAAGCGAGAGACGAACACAATACTTGTTCCTCTCGCTTCTTTTCTCTAACTTCGCTCGAAAATGAAGGAAGATGGATTTCAAACAGACTTTCGATTATTTCGCAGGAAAGAAAATCCTGTATGTTCACGGCTTCGGCTCGAGCGGTGCTACACATACTGCTGCACTGCTGCAGCAGAAACTGCCAGATGCTAAAGTGCTCCACCCCGACATCCCACTGGTGCCCGCCGAGCAACTGCCTTTTCTCAAGGCCCTTTGTGAGGAGGAACAGCCCGATTTGATTATCGGCACATCCATGGGCGGAATGCTCGTGGAGAAGCTGCGCGGCTTCGACCGCATCTGTGTTAATCCGGCACTGCACATGGGACAAACGATGGGGACGAGCATAAAATTCGGTGAATACCCCATTGCTACGCCCCGCGAAGATGGAGTGACGAAAATAAACGTTACGAAGGCCCTCGCAAAGGAGTTTGATGAGGTTTGCGCTCTCAATTTTGAGGGTTTGGACAGCGAAGATGCCGCCCGCGTGGTGGGACTCTTCGGAACGCGCGACCCCTTTGTGAATTGTTTCGCCGAATTTAGTGAACACTATCCCTCTTCGGCCTATTTCGAGGGGGAACACCGCCTCACGGACGAGGTTCTGCTCCATTCCGTCATGCCGATTGTTCGCCGCTTCTGGGAACATCAGGCCGCATTGGACTCTCCCGCCGTTTTCATTGATTATGCCACCCTCCGCGACGATTATGGCAAGCAACGCTCCTCGGCACGCCTGGCCTTCGAGACCTTGAGTCAGCGATACAATGTTTATTGTGTTGCACCGCAGGATGCACAGCCCCAGCAGTGGTTGCAGGAAAACATCGGCGTTCCAGCGTGGAATCATCTCTTTCTTACGAACCATCGCGAACGCCTTTATGGCGACTATCTCATCACTTTGGACGCGCGCGATGAGGATACTTTCCTCGGTACAACGCTCCTCTTTGGCAGTCCACAGTTTAAGACTTGGGACGCTCTTCTCGAATATTTTGACCAAATGGGAGGACAATAGCTCAAATCTCTCCTTTCTGTTGCCAGTCAGCTCCGTCTGCCTGGTCAGCCCGAACCTCTCACCCCAAAACAAATGCGCAATATAGCAATCATCTTAGCCGGCGGCAGTGGAAAACGCTTCGGCGCCGATATGCCAAAGCAGTTCTTGCTGATGGCGGGAAAAAGAATCATCGAACATTCCATTGAGGCTTTCGAACGCAATACCCATATCGATGAAATTTGCGTGGTATCGAATCCCGATTTTCTGGAAGAAACCCAGAAGATAGTGGCTCAGGCCCACTACCAGAAGGTGCGCCATGTGATTGCGGGTGGGCAAGAACGCTCGGATTCAACAATCAACGCCCTTCGTCTCTATAAGGCCGAAACGGCCAACCTCATCTTCCACGATGCTGTGCGCCCACTCGTCAGTCAGCGCATCATCGACGATGTTTGCCGTGCGCTGAAAACGCAGCGCGCCGTCAATGTCACCATTCCGTCGGCCGATACGCTCATCGTGCGACAAGGCGACTATGTCAAACACGTGTCCGACCGCCGATGGATCGAACGCGTGCAAACACCGCAGGGATTCCATGTGGGCACGATTGTAAAGGCTTACGCTGAGGCTCTCAAAGATCCCGCCTTCAAGGCAACCGATGATTGCGGCGTCGTGACGAAGTATCTGCCCGATGTGCCCGTATTCCTCGTGGCGGGAGAAGAACAAAATCAGAAACTCACTTATCGGGAGGATTTGCCAGTGCTGGAGAACTTATACAACCGCAGTCTCTGCCAATCGGCCGAAACCGCACCCTCTTCCGCTGCTCCTTCCACCGCCTCCGCGCCCGATTCCTATCTCCGTGAATACCGCCAGCGCGAATTGCGCCCATTGCAACTGAAGATGCTGGAGATGCTCACCACCATCACCGACATTCTCGAACGCAACAACATCCCTTATTGGCTCGAGGGCGGAACCCTACTGGGAGCCATGCGCCATGGAGGTTTCATTCCCTGGGATGATGATGTCGACATCGACATTCTGGCTACCGACACGGAGCGCATGAAGGAAGCATTGCGCCGCGAGTTGCCCCCAACGATGATCTTACCCGACCCACCGGCAAAGACTCCTATCTATAAGGTGCGAGACTTGAATAGTTTCTTTGTTGAGTTTGCAGACGATTTCCGGCAGGACTACGCCAAGGGCGTTTATGTAGACATTTTCCCGAAAGTGGAATGTCCCTCTTTCCCGCGCGGTTTCACCAAACGCATCGCTAAGGGCTATTGCCGGTCCAATTCGATTCTCCACAAGCAGCACTACTACAGTTGGCGTTCCGTTGCAGAACTGTTCTATTTCGGCACAAAGCGCGCGCTCTGTGGAGCTATTTGGCACACGGCTTCCCTCTTCTTCCCGAAAGGCAAGTATGTTTCGATGATGCTGAAAAATAATGGGTGCGGACTGATGCACCGCAAGGACAAACTCTTCCCCTTGAAAAAGGTGAGATTTGAAGACCGCGAATTTTTTGCCCCTGCCGACCCCGATTTCTTCCTCCGAGAATGCTTTGGAAATTGGCGAGAGCTGCCGCCCGAAAACCAGCGACAAGTGCATTCTATCTACTACGATGTGGAGCTGCTCTAAGTGCAGCTCCTCCGCACATCCCTCTCACTGCTGGTTAGGTCCTCTTATCCAGCAACAGCAAAAAGCTCCTGACTCTTCAGAAGCTTTATTTTTTGCCGTAGCCTTTTCCCGATCAAACCCACGAAAAGTGTGAAAATCTCTCCTAAAGCTTCAGAAAATGAAGCTTCAGAGAAGTTTCTCATCTTAATAATGGTTTTGAAACCAATGCTTTATGTTCAAAATGAAGCTTCTGAACCTTTTTCCAAACATTTCTGGAGGAGATACGCCTAACGATATAGTTTCGCGCAAATATCCTTATTGCGTTCGAGAATACAACAAGGCTGTCAGTTGGTAGCCTTATAGCGTCAACCCACGCGCTTATTGCGTTCGGGAAAGCAATAAGGCTATCCGTCCACGCCCTTATTGCGTCAGCTTATCCCCTTATTGCGTTTGAAAATACAATAAGGCTATCCGTCAGCAGCCTTATTGCCTCAGCTCACGCGCTTATTGTGTTCGGAAATCCAATAAGGTTATCAGCTCCCCCCCTTATTGCGTCCACTCGCGCTGCGATGTAGCGTGTTCACCCACTGTCCCCGGCGGGGACACACCATGCTTAACCGCGGGTGATGCCCAAAGGGCGAACCCGTGGATAGGTGATGTACAAACCTCCGACGCAGGAAGCGTCGCACAGCACCCACTCTCCTCCTCCCAGGATTTCATTTTTTCGTTGTCACATCGTTACGTTGTCACACTTTGAGCATAACCGCTTGATAATGTATTTATTGCAGGCGTGACGACGCGTGATAATGGTGTGACAACAAAGAGCAATTGTTGTCACGCGTATAAGCTCCTCTCTATCAGTATCTTCCCCTCTTCCGTGACAACGTGACAACAAAAATCGAGTTTTTCTATAGGAGGAGAGAGGGAGAATACTCCCTCTACGCTTTCAGTGCGACACCGCCGGTGTCGGAAGTTAGTGCTGCTATCTGTCCGCTTCTCCACGGGTTCGCCCTTTGGGCATCACCCGCGGTTAAGCATGGTGCGCCTCCGCCGGAGGCGTAGGTTACTTTATATAGATGTGGTTTAGGAGGCAGTGCAGCACCATCTAAAATAGCCTAAATAGTGTTGGTTCATCACTCTGGTATTTCTTCTACTCCTTTTTTCTTTTCAAGAAAGTCCTGGAATATTGTGTAAATCATTGACTTTATCCTTATCTTTGTCCAATAGAGTCTTATCTGCCTCTTAATCAGCCGAAATACTCATATCTAAAATATCTATTATGAAAAAGTCTTTACTTTCTGTCTTTTTTCTATTGCTGTCCACAATCGTGTCGGCACAGACCATTACGCTTAAGAGCTCTATGCCTAAGGATGAAGCACTACGCCTTTCGATTGCTGCTCGCGGAGGTAGTGTGAAGATTGGAACAGGTGACGGCACAACAAGTGTCTATTCGGTTTCGGAAAATCTCGAAACGCCTACATTCCTGCCGCTGAAAGCTACAGCCAACAAACCTACCATTACGATTGAAGGCGATGTTTTAGGACTCGAATGCTCCTCGCTTAAACTCTCTTCTATCGACTGTTCTCAAGCAGCATCGCTGACAGTGCTAAAATGTGATATCAACGAACTTTCTTCGCTTGATGTATCGAAGAACACAAAGTTGAAGCGTCTCTATTGTAACGACAACGAGCTTACGGCTCTCAACTACGGTGGTGGAGCTGAACTCCTTCTGCTCTATTGCCAGGAGAACCAGTTGTCTTCGCTTGATCTTTCTCAGGCAACTCATCTCACAGAACTGGCCTGCTATCGCAATCAATTGAAGAGCATAGATGTCTCTCATTGTCCTAATC
>CAUSYJ010000032.1:0-12537 GCA_963535845.1 uncultured Alloprevotella sp. | reverse complement strand
GTGTGTCGCAGCCTTCCTACGTTCTCCGCGACATTTTCCGCTACAAAGGTTTGGCCATTGGCGGACCTACTTACAACGGCGAGCTTTTCCCCGTTGTCAACGATATGATGGAGCGCCTCTGCGGCCGTAAGGTCAGCAATCATGTGCTGGCGGCTTTCGGCGGTTTCTCTTGGGCTGGTCAGGCCGTTAAGATTCTGGAGAAATACAACGAGCGTATGAAAATGGAGATGGTGGATGCGCCTGTGGAATGGAAGCAGGGCGCAAACCCCGATGTATTAGAGAGCGCGCGCGAATTGGGCCGCCGTTTGGCAGCTGCTGTCAAGGCGTAACTGTCTTACTTTTATACAATAACAACTGCCACCTGTTGAGGTTTCCCTCATAGGTGGCAGTTGCTTTTATAGGCAAAGCGCGGAAGGGGAGTACTGGACCAGCCAGCAGCATCCTTCTGCGCTTCGTTGTGTCTGTTAGTGGGCTTCGAGCCAATTTTTACCCTCACCGCAATCTGCCTCGAGGGGAACGCTCATCTTATAAGCTCCTTGCATCTCTTCAATGACGATGCGCTTCACCTTATCGAACTCATCAGCAGGAACGCTGAAGTTCAATTCATCATGCACCTGCAACATCATGCGGGCCTTGCAGCCTTCGGCATCTAAGCGCTGTTGCACGCGAATCATAGCAATTTTGATGATGTCTGCCGCCGTCCCCTGGATGGGTGCATTCACGGCATTTCGCTCCGCGTAGCCGCGCACCACGGCATTGCGGCTGTTGATGTCGGGGAGGTAGCGGCGGCGGCCGAACTCAGTCTCAATGTAGCCTTTCTCCCGCGCAGTGTCTACGGCCTTTGAGATATAGTCCTTTATCTTCGGATACATTTCAAAATAAGAGTCGATGAGTTCCTTGGCCTCTGTACGCGATACGTCCATACGTTCAGCCAAGCCGAAGGCACTAATACCATAGATGATACCGAAATTAGCCGTCTTGGCCTTCCGGCGTTCGTCCTGGCTGATGTCCTTAATGTCCTTGTGGAAGATACGGGCCGCCGTGGCAGCATGTACGTCGTGGCCAGCATTGAAAGCCTCAATCATGTGCTCATCTCCACTCAAATGAGCCATAATCCTAAGCTCTATCTGGGAGTAGTCGGCAGAGAAAAAGATTTCTCCCTCCTCGGGGATAAAGGCCTTACGAATTTCACGGCCATCTTCGCCGCGCACGGGGATATTCTGCAAGTTCGGATTGGAAGAACTGAGGCGTCCAGTGGCCGTAACGGCTTGATTGAAAGAGGTATGGATGTGTCCTGTGGCAGGATTGATGAGTTTTGGAAGGGCTTCAACATAGGTAGAAAGAAGCTTTTTGAGTCCGCGATAATCCAGTATCTTCTGCACGATAGGGTGCTTCGAATGGAGATCGCGCAGCACCTCCTCACTGGTGGAATACTGCCCGCTCTTGGTTTTCTTGACCTTTTCGGAGAGTTTTAGTTCGCCGAAAAGCACTTCTCCCACTTGTCGCGGAGAGTTTATGGTGAATTCGTGTCCCGCCAGTTCGTAGATGTCTTTTTCTAAAGTTTGGAGACGCGCCGTAAAGTCATGTTCCACTTCCTTCAAGGTCTCGGTGTCGAGCACAACCCCGTTGCGCTCCATTCGAGCTAAGACGGGCATCAGCGGCATCTCTATGTTCTGGAACACTTCCTCAACGCCGTTTTTGCGCAACTCTTCCGCCAGTGGTTTCATCAAGCGTAGTGTTACGTCAGCGTCCTCGCAGGCGTATTTATAAATATCCTTCGGCTCGAGGTCGCCCATGTTTTTCTGACCACGTCCTTTCGGCCCAATCAGTTCTTCAATGTGGATGGTTTTATAGTTGAGATATATCTCAGCCAGATAATCCATATTGTGGCGAAGTTCGGGCTGTATGAGATAGTGAGCCAGCATTGTGTCGAAAAGAGGGCCGGAGAGGTGGATGCTATAATTGGCCAGCACCGTAAGATCATACTTGAGATTTTGCCCGACTTTCAAAATTTTCGGGTTCTCATACACTGGGCGGAAAATTTCTAAGATTTTTTTAGCTTTCTCTGTTTCACGTGAAACTGGAACGTACCAAGCGCGGAAATCCTCTGTTGAAAAGCTCAATCCCACTAATTTGGCGTCCAACGCCTCTATGGAAGTGGTCTCCGTGTCTAGACTAAAAATTTCATTTGTCAATAAAAAGTTGGCTAATTCCTTTGCTTCCGTTTCATTATCAACTAGTTTGTATTCGTAAGATAGGTTTTCTAATCGCGAAAAGAGGCGTTCAGAATCATCTCCTTTATCTTCGGTCGATTCTGAGCCAAAGAGAGAGAGCTCAACGGGAGCAGATTTTGAGGATTTTTGAGGTCCGTCGAGTTTTGTGAGGAAAGAGCGAAATTCGAGCTCAGTAAAAATTTGTCGCAAAGCCTCTTTGTCCGGCTCTTCTATTTTGAATTGTTCAAAGTCGTATTGGAGTGGTACGTCGGTCTTGATTGTCGTCAGAACTTTCGAGAGTTTGATTTCGTCGACGTGTTCCTCTATTTTTTTTCTTACTGCTCCCTTCAGCTCCGAACTATGTGCGATGATGTCCTCGCAAGATCCGAATTGCTGGAGTAGGGTAGTGGCTGTTTTTGGGCCAACGCCAGGGCAACCCGGTATGTTGTCGGCAGCATCACCCATTAGTGCGAGATAGTCGATGACTTGTAGTGGCGACTGCAAGCTATATTTCTCACACACCTCTTGAGGGCCGAGAATTTCCCAAGGCGCATTGCCGTGGCCCGGGCGTTGCATCAGCAAGTTGGGTTCTACAAGTTGGGCGTAGTCCTTATCGGGCGTAATCATGCGCACCTCGTAGCCCTCCCGCACTGCGGCTTTCGCCATCGTTCCGATAACGTCATCGGCTTCGAAACCAGGTACTTCCAAGATGGGAATACGGTAGGCCTTGATGAGGTCCTTGATGATGGGTACAGCCTTTTTGATGTCCTCCGGCGTGGCCTCACGTTGTGCCTTGTATTCGGGGAAGAGTTCGTGGCGGAACGTATGCCCAGAGGGGTCGAAGCCGATGGCTAAGAGATCGGGTTGCTCCTTTTGCAGCACCTCGTTGAGGGTGGTCAGGAATCCGAAGATGGCACTCGTGTTTTGGCCTTTGGAATTGATGCGCGGACTACGGATGAGACCATAGTAGGCGCGATAAATCAGCGCGTAAGCGTCGAGGAGATAGAATTTCTTCATTGCTGTGCTTTGTTTGTTGCAAATATAGCAATTTCGGCCCTACTCACCTCTTTTCCCACCTGCCTAAATCACACCTCCCTCTCTGCTTTATAGCTTTTCCTGCACGCTTTTTGTTTCGTTTTCTTTATCATAAAAAGTTTTTAATTTAAAGCATCTGTGCCGATTGCAGATATAATATAGTTCGCAATCACGATTAAATTAGTATTTTTGCGATTCAAAATGTGCATACTAATGGACCAACTATCACTTATCCGCAAACCGATTGAAAACGAGCTGAAGGAATATAAAGCTTTATTTGACAGCTGTTTCACTCACGAGGACGAATATCTTAACGCCGCCTTGCAGTATGTAGGCAGTAGGCAGGGGAAGATGATGCGTCCCATTCTCGTTTTGCTTGTAGCCCGCGAATTTGGTCCTGTTCGTGAAGCTACACTTCGTTCGGCCGTAGCCCTTGAGTTGCTACACACTTCCAGTTTGATTCACGATGATGTTGTTGACGAAAGCGGTAAACGCCGCGGACACGCCAGTGCGAATGCCATTTATGGCAACAAGGTGGCGGTGCTCGTGGGCGACTATATCTTGGCAGCAACACTTCATCAAGCTGCACTGACAAAGGATGTGCGCATTGTGGATATTATAGCTCTCTTGGGCGGGACGCTCTCCGAGGGAGAAGTGCGCCAGTTGGCCAATATCCGTAGCGAGGTGAGCACGGAAGAAGCTTATTTTCATATCATTCAGCGCAAGACAGCGGCTCTCTTTACGGCTTGTGCGCGCCTTGGAGCACTGAGTGCCGGAGCACCCGAATCGCTTGCCGAGGAGATTTCCAAATTTGCTGAAATCGTGGGCGTTTGTTTCCAAATCCGTGACGATATTTTCGACTATTATGAGGATTCAAATATAGGGAAACCTACGGGAAATGACATGGCCGAGGGGAAGCTCACACTACCGGCTATTTATGCTGTCAATCATACCGCGCGTCAAGATGTTCGCGATTGGGCAACAAAAGTGAAGGCCGGTACTGCCACGCGCGAAGAAATATCGAATCTCGTGGAATATACCAAGCAAGCTGGCGGCATCGACTATGCGCGGGACACTATGGAACGTATGCGCACAGAGGCCTTAGGCATCTTGGACAATTTTCAAAATGTGGAGGTTCGCGAAGCCCTTCTGCGCTATCTCGACTTTACGATAGGTCGCGATTTATAAGTTATTTCTTGACTTTTTAAAGGACTTGTAAGGCGGCAAAAAGCTTTGTCACACCCTTGATCCATTCTCCTCTACAATACTCTTATACTCTCTAAAAATACAATAAGGATGTCAGCTGACATCCTTATTGTGTGAACTGACATCCTTATTGCGTCAGCTGACACAATAAGGATATTTTTAGTCCTCTTTAATGTATTGAAAATTAGTTGGTTGTAGACTATGTTTTCCCTTCGGTTGCTGCCTCGTTTTCTATTTTGATTCTCGCAAAAATAAAGTATCCGCAACCTCCTAAAGGAGAGGTTGCGGATACTTTTTAAGCTATAGTTTTGACAGAGGTTTAGAATTTCTCGAATTCTTCACCCGTGACAGCCGTCAATAGGCGTGATGCCAGAGAGCTGGTTCCGATGCGGAAAAGGCCGGCCTTTATCCATTCTTCGCCTAAGACCTCGCGAACGATGGTATAGTAGAGAACTGCATCTTTAGGGGTAGAAACGCCGCCAGAGGCCTTAAAACCAACCATACGGCCTGTTTCATTATAGTATTCCTTAATGGCTTGACACATGACATAAGCTGCCTCGGGAGTTGCCGATACGGGAGTCTTGCCCGTGCTGGTCTTGATGAGGTCTGCACCAGCGTACATGGACAGGATGCTTGCGCGCTTGATGTTGGCAGCTGTTTTGAGTTCGCCCGTCTCAAGGATAACCTTCAGGGGTATTTCGCCGCACACGGCCTTGATTTCTTCAATCTCGTCGACACAAGTCTCGTAATCGCCTTGGAGGAAAGGACCTACAGAGAGCACCATGTCGCACTCCTCTGCGCCGTCTTTGATGGAGAGGGCAGTCTCGCTGGTCTTGATTTCTATAAACGTTTGTGAGGAAGGGAAACCGCCTACAACGCAGGCAGCTTTAGTGCCTTCCACTTCGAGGCTCTTGGACACGATGTCCATAAAGCGAGGATAGGTCACGAGTGCAGAGAAGGGTGGGAGATCGGGGTGATTTTCGGCCACTTTATTATACTTCTCCACCATGGCCAGTACGCTCTCGTTGGAGTCGTTGCAGGTGAGCGTGGTTAGCTCAATGGTGCTCAACAAATAGCGGAGCACTTCTGGCGTGTTGTACTGAGCTGATTTCTCCTCGAGGAGCTTCTCTACGGCAGCTTTTACTGCATCGTCGTTGAGCTGTAGGTCGTATTTCTGAAATGCTTGTTCGTACTTGCTCATGTTTGCAGTTTGGCTTGCATCTTTCTGGATATGCAAATTTTTTTCGGGCATATTTTTTTGATTTTAATGATTAGATGTTAGTTTGGGATTATTCTTGTGTCGCGTAGCATCGCGGCGTGTTTTCTTTTCCATATTGCGCTCAAAAGCCTCTGTGAGGTTCACCCCTGTCTGATTGGCTAAGCAGAGCAATACCCATAGGACATCGGCCATCTCATCGGCAGGGTCTTGCGATTCGCCTTCTTTGAAACTTTGATCGCCATATTTGCGGCTGATGACGCGGGCCAGTTCGCCCACTTCTTCCGTAAGGCATGCCATGTTCGTAAGTTCGGAGAAATAGCGCACACCATACTCTTTGATCCATTTGTCCACAGTTGCCTGTGCTTCTTCTAATGTCATATGTTCTTTGCTTGGAGATGTGTAGAAAAGGGATTGATTAACAGATTGTTGAGAGTGATTTTCTCTTGTTTTAGATTCTTTTCTTCTGTTTTATTCTTTGTTCTTTGAATCCATACAAATAGTTACCGGCCCATCATTTAGGAGCTCTACTTTCATATCTGCTCCAAAAACGCCTGTTTCTACTTGATTTCCAATGGCTTCCGAAAGGCGTTGACAGAAGTATTCGTAGAGCGGAACGGCAATATCATGGCCAGCGGCGCGCAGATAGGAGGGGCGGTTGCCTTTCTTGTAGCTTGCCATCAGTGTGAACTGGCTCACAACGAGCGCGTTACCTCCAATGCTGACGATGTCGCGGTTCATGACGCCTTCCTCATCATCGAAGATGCGCAACCCTGCTGCTTTTTTCGCCAACCAGTCGGCGTCTGCTTCGGTGTCTGAAGGCTCAATGCCGAGGAGTATAAGAAATCCTTGTTGGATGCTGCCGTGTACGCAACCATCTATGGTTACGGAGGCGTGAGAAACTCTTTGAATAACTGTTCGCATAATACTGTTAGCAAATGTACAAACTTATTCGTGATTTTCCTTATTGGAGTAGAGATTTTCAAATAGTTTTTGCCCTTTTGTGTGCCCTACAACCACTTGCAGCTGCTGCAAGCTGGCTTCTTTGATGCGTTTCACGGAGCCGAAAGTCTTGATGAGGAGCTCTTTGGTCTTTGCGCCTACGCCTGGAATGGTATCAAGTTCTGATTTTGTTTGACGTTTTGAGCGTTTTTGCCTATGGAAGGTGATGGCGAAGCGGTGTACTTCGTCCTGCATGCGTGTGAGCAGGCGGAAAAGCTCGCTATCGGCTTTCATGCCTACGCTCTTGGGAGGAAATCCAAAAAGGAGCTCGCGTGTGCGGTGGTGATTGTCTTTGGCCAAGCCCGCTATGGGAATATCGAGGCCTAAAGCGTCTTCCACCACTTCCCGGATAACTTCCATCTGACCTTTTCCGCCGTCGGCTATAATCAGTTCAGGCAGTTTCTTCCCCTCTTCTTTGAGTCGGCTGTAGCGGCGGAAAACGACTTCCTTCATGGAGGCGTAATCGTCAGGTCCTACCACGGTTTTGATGTTATACTTGCGGTATTCTTTCTTACAAGGTTTTAGTTTCTCAAAGACCACGCAGGCGGCCACGGCGTCTTCACCTTGGATGTTGGAATTATCGAAGAGTTCGATGTGATAGGGGAGTTTTTCAAGTCCTAAATCGCGCTGGATTTCTTTCATGAGGCGCACAGACTTTTGTTCTGGATTGAGCTTCTCTGCTTGCTTCAGACGGTCGAAGCGGTACTGCTTCACGTTCAGTTTCGATAAGTCGAGCAATTTCTTTTTATCGCCACGTTGTGGAATGGTCTGGAGGGCGTAGTCGTCGGGTAAGTCTACGTGAAACGGTACAATAATCTCTTTACTGTCGCTCTCATAGCGGTCGCGCATTTCCACAATGCCCATCGCCAGCAGTTCCTCGTCCGTTTCGTCGAGTTTCTTCTTGTATTCAAAAGTAAAAGCCTGCACGATAGCGCCATTCACCACGTGTAGATAGTTGATATAAGCCAGTTTTTCCTCGCTTTCAATATTGAAAACGTCTATATTATAGAGAACGTCGCTGATCACTTGGCTCTTTGCGCGGTAGTTCTCTATCATTATGTATTTCCGCTTGACGAGTTCTGCCTCCTCAAAACGTAGTTCTTCGGCCAAGGCCATCATTTGTTCTTTCATCTTTCGCGCCACTTCAGCTGTATTGCCTTTCAGAATCTCTCGACAAGCCTCTATGTTGTTGATATAGTCCTGTCGGCTCTGACGTCCTACGCATGGGGCTAAACATTTATGTAGGTGGTATTCCAAACAAACTTCGTACTTGCCAGCCTCTATTCCCTCGCGTGTCATCGCTGTGTGGCACGGCCGGGGCTTGTAGAGGCCTTTGCAGAGGTCCCATAGAGCGTACATCGTAGGCGTATGGCTGTAAGGACCGAAGAATTGTGCGCCTTTGCCCGTCCTTTTCCTCACTCTGACGAGCCGAGGTAGATATTCGTTGGTAATGGCCAGCGAAGGGTAGGTCTTATCGTCTTTGAGCAGCACATTATAGTGTGGCTTATATTTCTTGATGAGCTTGTTCTCCAGAAGTAATGCGTCTTCCTCCGTGTCTACGACGATGTAGCGAATATCCCGAATCTTCGGCACTAAAAACTGTGTCTTGTAGGTTTGCTTTGGATTGTTGAAGTACGAACTTACGCGACGCTTCAAATTCTTAGCTTTACCTACATATATGATAACTCCTTTTTCGTTGAGATACTGATAGCATCCAGGCGAGTCTGGGAGGCTCAGAACGATACCTTTGAGGTATTCGTCGATTTTAGTGCGTTCTTCTTTTTTCATATAAGAGATTTTCTAACCGGTATGGACTGAATCGGACCTGCGGTACGGCGAGCGTACGGCAGGTCCGTTGTGTTTGTTGAGTAGAGCGGATTTCTTGTCAGTATTTACCGACGAACGGTGACCAGGGTAGTGATGTCCTTGTCTGCCCCTAATGTCTCGCGTCCGTGTAGGCCTTCCATCGCCAATTCAATGAGGAAGTTGATGTATATCTTCTTCGGCTTGAAATGTGCACAAAGATTGTAAACAGCTTGCATACTTCCGCCTGTTGCCAGAAGGTCGTCGTGGATCAATACAACATCTCCTTCCTCTATTGCGTCTGTGTGAATCTCTATCGTGTCGTAGCCGTATTCTTTTTTGTAGGAGGCCTTGCACGTTAGCGCAGGGAGCTTGCCCGGTTTGCGGGCCATAACGAAGCCGGCCCCTAATTCGCTCGCCAGTATTCCGCCCATAACGAATCCGCGCGACTCAACGCCGACGACCTTGGTTATACCTTTGTCTTTATAGATACGTACTAATTCTTCTTTTATCTCCTTTACGCAATCGGGATTCTTAAATAGCGTGGAGACATCTTGAAACTGTATTCCAGCCTTTGGGTAGTCGGGAATGTTTCGCAGGTTGTCAAGTAACAACTTCTCGTTCATAATTTCCTTTATTTCTTGAGGTTTCTAAAGATTTGTTTCACGTGGAACTGAGTAGAAATGCACCTTTTCATCGATATTATCTGCCTAATAGTATCAAGAGTACGCTAATGTCTGATGGGGATACTCCTGGGATTCGGCTGGCTTGTCCGAGTGTTGTGGGCTGTAAGGCTGTCAATTTCTGTCGAGCTTCTGTTGATAGAGAGTTTATTTCCTCGTAGTTGAAATTGCCTTTTATTTTAATGGCTTCCAAACGTTGCATTTTTTCGGCCAATTGCTTCTCTCGTTCGATGTATCCGGAATATTTCATTTCTATTTCTGCTGCTTCGGCAATCTCTTCTTTTTTATCGCCGAAACCATCGATGAGTTCTTTCAATTTATCTATTTCTTCGGACAATAAAGAGAGATTGAGCTCGGGACGCACTAAGAGATCGAAAAGTTTGCATCCACGCTGCAATGGGGTGGAGTTATGTTGCTCTAAGAACGCGTTGATTCTATCTATCTTTATGGGGTAGTTGTGACAGAAAGAGATGATTTCATCGATGTTCTTCTGTTTCTTTTCCCAGATAGTAGTACGCTCGGGTGTGGCAATTCCCAGGCGCGATGAAATAGGGGTGAGTCGAGCATCGGCATTGTCTTGGCGCAGCAGAATACGGTATTCAGCACGCGAAGTAAACATACGGTAGGGTTCATCCACACCTTTTGTTACAAGATCGTCCACCAAGACGCCGATGTAAGCTTCGTCGCGATGGAGAGTTAAGGCTTCGCCGCCGCTGCATTTAAGTGCGGCGTTGATACCAGCAAGCAGGCCTTGTCCAGCTGCCTCCTCGTAACCAGTCGTACCGTTGACTTGTCCGGCAAAGAAGAGACCGTCTACCTTTTTCGATTCCAACGAATGTTTTAGTTGGGTAGGGTCGAAAAAATCATACTCGATGGCGTAGCCAGGCCGATAAAGTTTTACATCGCGAAAGCACGGAATTTGTTTCAGAGCTTGCAGCTGGATATCCATGGGCAGACTTGATGAGAAACCGTTTAGGTATAGCTCGTTGGTTTCTACTCCTTCTGGTTCGAGGAATAAGGGGTGGCTTTCTCTGTCGGGGAATACTACCAGTTTAGTCTCGATGCTCGGGCAATAGCGCGGGCCGATACTTTGGATTTGTCCGTTGTAGAGAGGAGAATCTGCTAGTCCTAAGCGCAGAATCTTGTGAACTTCTTCGTTTGTATTACACGTCCAACAAGGAAGTTGAGGTAATTTGCGTTGTGGACCGAGATAGGAAAAGCGATGATAGTCGGTTTCACCGGGTTCTAAGCCCATTTCTTCCAAATGTACTGAACGTTTGTCGATACGTACGGGAGTGCCTGTCTTCATGCGAGCTTTGCGTATGCCGAAATGCTCGATGGATTCGGTTAAAAACTTTGAAGCAGGTTCGGCGCACCTTCCGCCCTCCACCTTGCTGCGTCCGATGTGCATCAGGCCATTCAAGAACGTTCCTGCAGTAATGACCACGGCGCGGGCATGAAGCACGACATCCCAAATAGTACGTACGCCCGTGATTTGTCCGTTTTCAACGAGGATTTCGCGGGCTTCGTCCTGCCAAATGTGCAGGTTGGATGTATTTTCCAATAGGAGACGCATTTCCTGTATGTATCGTGCGCGGTCGCACTGTGCACGCGGACTCCACATGGCAGGACCTTTGGAGCGGTTGAGCATTCGGAATTGTATGGCCGAGGCGTCTGTCACGATGCCCATCAAGCCTCCCAGCGCATCCACTTCGCGCGCAATCTGCCCCTTGGCGATGCCGCCGATGGCTGGATTACACGACATTTGTGCGATTTTGTTCATATCCATTGTTACCAAGCAGGTCTTTGCCCCCATGCGGGCAGCAGCGTTGGCCGCCTCGCATCCAGCGTGGCCCGCTCCAATGACAATGACGTCGAATTTGAATTCTGCGTTCATTCAGTTACTTTTCTTTCAGCCCGCAAAAATACGAAAAATACGCGATTATGTGAAAGTCAGAGCATTATTAGTCAGAGCCCCACCATACTCTTATCCTCTCTTTGAAGGTAAGTGATGGCGGGGCTCGTAAGGGAGTTGTAAGATTCTATTATCTTATGAGAATCTTTTGGTTTTGCTTCAAATAAAGTCCTGGAGTTTGTGGATGACTGATGCGGAGACCTTGTAACGTGTACCAGCTACTATCTGCTGTCGAGGTCGATAGAGAGACGATGCCAGAAGTAGGCGATAGAAATGTTTTCAGTGCAGAAAGAGCTGAAGTGGCCCGCCCCGTACGATTATCGAATAAGGGAGCATTGTACCAAGAGTCTGTCACACGGTGTGATGTCCAATCCAATCCGTTTTCGTTGGCTTCTGGAAACCACCAATATAGTCCGTTTACGTTTTGATGTTTATGAAGAGTAGAGATTAGATCCTTCGTGAAGTGTTCTTGTCCTGCATCAGAGTGGGGATAAGTACTCGTCAAATCGTAGGTAGTTCCGCCTACAGGCCAAGCATAGGGATAGCCCGTTTCGACAATCATGATTTTCTTATCGCTAAATTTATTTTCAAGTGCTGTCAGAGCCTTATCTAACGAAGAGAGAGTACCATGATAAGCAGGGTAATAGCTCAATCCGATGATATCATAATCGACTCCCGTTTCAGCCATTTTCTGATAGAAGTTTTCTTGCACATTGGGTTGCAAAGTCCGTTCTGTGTGGAGGATTATCTTTGCTTGCGGGCAAATTTCTCGGCAAGCCTGCCCCGCGCGTTTTAGCAGAGTGGTGAAGCGTGCCCAATTTGCTGTGTTGCCGATGTAGCATCTGTGATCTTGTGAACCTTCTTTTCCCCAGAGCATGCCATAGCTAATTTCATTGCCTATTTGGATGAAATCAGGTGTCGCACCAATCTTCACGAGTTCTTTAAGTACGTTCGCAGTATATTTGTAGATTTCCGTGTAGAGTCCTTCATCGTTCAACTGTTCCCAGTCCTTTGGTGTCCATTGTTTGGCAGGATCAGCCCAAGAGTCGGAGTAGTGGAAGTCAAGAATAAGTGACATTCCCGCGGTTTTGATGCGTTTAGCAAGTTTTTTGACAAACTCCAGGTTTTGACAAACCCCTTGTCCCTTATCTGTTGCCGAGGCGTTTTCTGGATTAACAAAGAGGCGCACACGCATAGAGTTGAGCCCTTGTTGTTTGAAGAAGGCAATGACATCCGTCACAGGGCGGCCATCATGGTCGAAATATTTCGCCCCATTCTGCTCATATTTAGGAAGAAGCGAGATATCGCCACCTACATATTCTTGGGCTGATAGGCTATTAGCGCAGAGAAATGCAGCTGCTAAAAACTTGAGAATTTTCATAAAAGCTTAATATTTATTGACAGGCAAATGTAGTAAAAACTATACATGTCGGAAGAAAATCTCTATATAGGTTTGTTGTACCA
>CAUSYJ010000031.1:0-12854 GCA_963535845.1 uncultured Alloprevotella sp. | reverse complement strand
GCTACGGGTTCGCCTTCATCTCCACTATTGCAAATGCTCTGCACAATGGGGATTTGGCCGAGTAGAGGAACGTTCATCTCTTCTGCCAAACGTTTCACTCCTTCTTTACCAAAAATATAGTAGCGATTTTCGGGGAGTTCGGCAGGTGTAAACCAAGCCATATTTTCTACAAGTCCTAAGATAGGAACATTCACTTTATCGTTTTGGTACATATCAATACCCTTGCGCGCATCTGCTAGAGCCACATTCTGCGGTGTGGAAACGATTACGGCTCCTGTGATGGCCAAAGATTGAAGCAGCGTTAAGTGAATGTCACTTGTGCCCGGCGGCGTGTCCAACACAAAATAGTCGAGATCGCCCCAATCAGCATCAGCTATAAGTTGCTTAAGAGCATTGGAAGCCATACCTCCTCGCCAAAGCGTTGCCGTATCTGGATTGACAAAGAAACCGATAGAGAGAAGTTTTACGCCATATTTCTCCGCAGGAATAATGAGTTCGCGTCCATCTTTCTTCTCCATAAAAATCTGCGCGCCTTCTACATGAAACATCTTCGGTACACTCGGTCCAAAAATATCAGCGTCAAGAAGTCCTACCTTATAGCCCATCTGCGCCAGAGCCACAGCTAAGTTGGCTGCCACTGTGCTCTTGCCCACTCCACCTTTACCGCTGCTCACCGCGATGACATTCTTCACGCCTGGTAGCATCTTACCAGGTTCGGGGCGTGCTGCTTGCAAACTCTTCACACTGATAGCCACATTCACATCCTTACTGACAAACGCATGAATGGTTGATTCAGCCGACTTTACAACGGATTTGATAAAAGGATCGGTGCTCTTTTCAAAAATAAGGGAGAAGGAGACGTTCATTCCGTTGATGCGGATATCATCCTCTACCATATTGGCCTCAACGAGGTTTTTACCATTACCTGGATAGTGAACTTTTTCCAAAGCATCGGTAATCATTTTGGGATATAATGTCATGATCTAATTGTTATGTTCTGAAAATATTATTTTGCGGTCGTGAGTCCGGAACGCTTGTTACGATTGTAGGAGCGGTAAGAGTCCAGTTCGATTTCTACATCTGGCTCTTGGAGTTCACCTGCTTGCGGAAGATGGAATTTGAGATATTTAATCGTGATACCACGACTGAGCCATTGCTGCTCGTAATAAGTCTGAATACCTAAAATTGCTTTGTCCTCCTCGCTGAGTTCTGTTTGATAAAGATCTTCTGTGCGATAGTCCACGGAGAGATTATTAGCAGCAATCATATACTTCGTATAGGTAAAGAGGAAGTTGCTATCCGTCTTCACATGAACAATGCCGCTATCTTTCAAGATACGGCGATAGCGCTCCAGGAAGTAAGTAGAAGTGAGACGCTTTGTGGGCTTCTTCATTTGAGGGTCTGAGAATGTCAGCCAGATTTCGCTCACTTCGCCAGCCTCAAAGAAACGATCAATAAATTCTATCCCTGTACGCAAGAATGCCACATTCCTCAAATTATTCTCCAACGCATCCTTTGCGCCAGTCCACATCCGCGAACCTTTGATATCTACGCCAATAAAATTTTTATCTGGGAAAAGACGTGCCAGCCCCACCGTGTATTCTCCACGTCCACACCCCAATTCAAGAACGATGGGGTTGCTGTTCTTGAAATACGTATCGTGCCAATGTCCCGGTTTCAAATCGTAAACAGGATTGGTCATCGACACTCCATTACAGAGTTCGCGCTCTGGACATTGGAAGACATTCTCAAAACGTTCCATATCGGCGAATTTCGCCAGTTTATTCTTTCCCATCTGCAAGTATCTTTTTTACATCTGCATCAGTTTTGACAAGTTTGTCTTTGCAGAACTTAAGAAGTTTTTGTGCCTCTTTGAGGCGGACACTCAGCTCATCCAGTTCGAGCGTATTCTGTTCGAAACTTTCCCCTATTTCTTCCAATCGAGCTATTGCCGTTTCGTAAGTTTGTTCTTTTGCCATAGTTTGTATCTCGTATAGCTTTCTTTTTTTATTCAACAATGCTGCTTACTGCTCCATCCTCAAACTGCGTTTGTAAGCGGTCGCCTGGTTTCAGTTGGGATGCTTTCCTTACGACTTTCCCGTTAAGCGTTGTTATACTGAAACCTAATTTCAAAATGCGTTCCGGACTGGCCAGTCGCACATTTTGCTCCAACATTTTCAAGGTTCGACCTTCGCGCTCCAAGCGATGTTCTATCGCTGCAGTAATACGTTCGGGAATGAGTTCGAGACGATGCTGCTCATTCTGCAAACGTTGTTGCGTGAGTAATTCGAGTCGCCCCATCAAACGAAGCAAGCGCTCGCGGCGCAAATTGGAGAACTGCTCGGAAGCCAACTGAAAGCGATGAGCTAATTGTTGGAAAAGTTCTTTGCGATCGCGCAGACAGAGCGTAGCTGTACGCAGCAAAGTCTCTTCTAACGCTTCCATCTCTCGGATTTCTTTTTCACGCGCGTCAAGGAGAAAAGCCGCGACAGCGGTTGGTGTCTTCAATCGGGTATGCGCAACAAAGTCAATAACCGTATCATCGCGCTCATGGCCGATACCGGTAAGGATGGGAAGAGGAAATTGTGCCACATTAGCAGCCAGCAAGTAGGAGTCGAAACCGTTAAGGTCACTCACAGCGCCTCCACCGCGAATGATAGCTACTGCGTCCCATTTTTCCTCTTCTGCGGCGATAAGTTCCAAAGCTGCAATCACGCTATTCTCAACTGTATTCCCCTGCATGATAGCAGGAAAGAGTTTCAGCGTAAACTTATAGGGCTTTTGATTCATTTGGTTGCAGAAGTCGCCATATCCAGCTGCTGTCTCGCTCGAAATAACAGCGATACGACTCAGCGGGCGTGGAAGCACGAGTGCTTTGTTCATTTCTAACACGCCATCTTCTCGCAACTGTTCTAAAATTTCTTGGCGACGACGTGCCATATCTCCCATTGTATAGGTTGGGTCAATATCAAGAATATTCAGACTATAACCATACACTTCATGGAAGTCGACTTCTACCTCAACAAGCACCTTCATTCCTGCTGCTAATGTTTGCCCTGTTGCACGCTCAAAGTGGGAGCGAAGCAGTGTAAAGGTGTTACGCCAAATATGAGCCGAAGCTTTAGCAACTAAGCCGTCGTGGGGATCGCGCTCCACAAACTCCAGATAACAATGCCCATTTCCCCTCACACTGACATTCGCAATTTCTGCCACAACCCAATAGCTATCAGGCATCTGATAGCGAAGGGTGTCTCTCACAAGGGCGTTGAGTTCAGAAAGGGAGATGGAAGTCATAAGCTTATGAGCTAATGTGCTAATGCATAATAGCATATCAGCACATTAAACAAAATAAATTATTTAAGAACTTGATTAGCTTTCCACATATCGGGAATACCGTAACCGAAAACCTCGTTAGGGTGATTGTAATAGTTACCTGCTTCACGAACGGCTTTCATTATCTCAAGCGGTTTTTTATCGCGATGAGCTTGCCAGAGACAAGTGACAGCACCAGCAAGGATAGGACAAGAGAAACTTGTTCCGTTTGCCGTATCTACATTTCCGCTGGGATAGAAAAGTGCACAATCACGCCCCATCGCCATCGCATCAGGTTTCACGCGCCCATCAGCAGTATAACCCAAAGAAGAGAAATTTGTATTGATACTATCTGCAGCTACTGCGCCAACCGTCAAGATGTCGGAAGCATCAGAGGGAAAGTTGATTTTCTTCCATCGGCCGTTACCTTCATTTCCCGCAGAGTTGAGAACGAGCAAACCACGAGAAGCTGCCAATGATGCTGCAATACTATTAACAGCAGTGCGACCATAAAGATCAGCCTACGTAAGATTCATCTCGGGATAGTCGAAATTATAGTAACCCAAAGAAGCTGTCACCACATCAACACCCAAACTATCGGCATATTCAAGAGCTGCTGCATAATTGTCCTCTTCCACAAGTTGTTCCGTCTTAGAGTCTTCACTCTGAAGCAAATAAAAACTGGCTTCAGGAGCAGTACCAACAAGGAAATGGGGCTGATTAGTAGCAATACAAGAAAGAACCATTGTTCCATGAGATTGCCAATCGTAAACAGACTTGCCCGGCTCAGCAAAGTTGCGTGTACCAAGAATCTTTGCACTACGAAGACCTGGTATAATATCGGTATTGAGAAAGCCTCCATCAAGTACAGCTATCGTCATACCTTCTCCACGAAATCCTGCTTGATGAAGCTTCTGCGTATTGAGCATCTCCACTTGTTCTTGTGCATAACCATAAAAATTGTCGAGCGTATCTGTCTCGATATTTTTTATAAGTTCATAACGTTCTTCATTGGAGGAAACATCGATTGAGTCTGGACCAATCCAGACAAGACGCGTTGCTTTGACAAAAGGAAGCATCCGAATGGCGGCCATTTTCAGCGTATCAGTAGTTTCTACCACCACTGTGTTGTTCCATTTTGACATATTGTGGATTTTCAGTCCTTCTTGGCGCAACACTTGGAGATAGTTGGGCGAAACGGGAAGATCATAGTGATCCACCTTTATCTTATAGCGTTGACGACGCTCAAGAGCTTTTGCTGAGAGAAATTCCTGGGGGCGCTTGAGCGAATATGTATTTTTTTTCTTATCCGTAAGCGTCACGCGGAAGCGATAAGTTTTAGGCACCGCCTGCATTTTTGATTGATGCTGTGCAACAACTGGAGTGCTAAAAAGGAAACACAAAGTGACAAACCACAAGATATTCAATGTTCTCATTATTGCTATTTTTATTTCTTCTGCAAAGATACTCTTTTTCTTTTTTCTATGGGAGGACAACTTATGGGTTCTACAATCCAATGCCGCATCTCCCCTACTCCATTTCCATCTTTTCCCAGTCGAATGTAACGCGTCCTTGTCGATTGATGAGATAGTCGATAGAGATTTCGCCTTGATAGGGATTTTCCTGTTCATTGTAGTCGCCAGGCACTGCATCAGAGGCTTGAATCTTCGCTCCTGCCACTCTCACAGGAGTATCTTTCAGATACAGAAGCGAGTTCTGCCCATTCATCTTTAACCGCAATGTCACATAACCTGCATTGGTTTCACCTTGTGCACAGAGGTATTTATCGAAACGCAAAGGAATACCATCTCTCGTTTGCCGTTTGTTCAAGATAAGTTGGTTCTGCGTTAATGTGAGCTGCGGAACCAAACGGAAGAGATTGAAGCCTAACGCAATTTTTATATCTTTACCTTCAACTACCTTACAGAATATATTACGGAAGCGCGCCGTACCGATGCTTAATTCAGGCAATATAGTGTAGGTATCATGAGCATCGTGAAAAAAAATATGGGCGCCTAATTTCTGAACGGCTTTCGTCGATAGAGTTGTTATTGGTTGTGTAACATCAATGCAGGCAGCATAAGGCTTCGCCCCTACTTGTACGCTCACTGTTTTATCCGTTTGATTGAAAGGCACTGTAAGGGAATCTGCCGTGGAGAGATATTGTGGAGCGCCAAAGGAAGTGGCAGCGTGGAGCAACCGCTCATAGCGCTGTATCTTCAGTCGGGCAGAACCTGAAAAGGCGTTATTATCGAGCAACTTACGACAATCTGCAGCGGCCTCCGCATAATGCCCTATAACCCCTAAAGCGCGCACTTTTTCGGTCTCTACCAAGAGCAGTTCTTCTTCCGTCCTACTTCCGAACAAAGCTGGCTCAAGACGACGTGCTAACGAAATGACAGAATTGGGAACATTCTTTCCTTTATCCACCAAAAATCGGAGAAAATCAGACGTCACAGAATCATCGGCCACGACCTGCAAGGCAGGGGCGTTACGTTCTAACCCGAAAAGATCTCCATCTGCGGTATAGTCGGCCAAGTATCTATGGTTGTACTGTTGCTTCCCTTCAATTGTGAGTTTCATCCCACCAAAGTCGAGACGCACAAGAGAAAAACCACGCAGGAAGGGCAAGCCTAAAATGCCGCAAGAGTTTCCATCTTTTACCTCACTGAGTTCTACTGCTGGCACAAGGGCGCACTCACCATTGAGTGTAAGGTGGAAATCGAGTGTATCGGTTTCTTCAGGAGGAAATACCACTGCTGATAACACATTACCCGGCGAACCGCTTTCCAAACTCAAACCGCAAGTTGCACCTTCGTATTCAGCCTGAAGCTGGAGTCTGTAATTATCATTAAGACGCAAATTGGGTTGGCTCTTACGAAAATCCATCCGAGAAGGAGCAAACACAATCTTTTCTGGATAGATACATATCTCGCCCAAGCGCATCAACTCACGATTGCCCAGAATACGACAGATTTCGGGCTTTATATCTGCAGTCATTGCCGCTGCTGGAAATACATAGACCAAAAGATTCCGGAAGCGAACGCTCCCCACACGAAGCTCGCGCAGGAAAGCTGGCCGAACATCCACTTTTCCAAACATGGTGTTCACGCTTAATGTCACATTGATCACGCGCGCTCCAAATTGTCGAGCATCGGCTTCAGTGATAATCGTCCGATGCTGTCCTGTATTGAGATGAAAATACACATTACTTCCTCCGTTGATAGATGCAGGCAGGAGCAAAGGCCAGTCGCGCGTAGTGGGGACGGATGTTGGCGTTGAGGGTTGCTCAAGAACAAAAGGCTGTTCGTTGCGCAATTCGCGAGCGATACTCGCGAAAGTCTCCAAAGGAACAGCGCGCAACTGGGGTAGTGTTGTAGCAAATTCGCAGAAATCAGCAAGCTTCTCCCAAAGCCCTTGAGAGATATAATTTTCTATGCAAGTTGTAGCATAAGTGGTTTGCACTTCAGCATTCAGCGAATCAGCATAAAAACGCAGCAAACTATCGGCCGACGCACACGCCACATCGGGACGATTGAATGCACGCGCCAGTTCTGCTCGCGCGGTGAGTCGAGCAAAGGCCGTGAGCGATGGTTCGGAGCGATAAGCTTTTAGCAACTCAAAATCGCTTCTGCGCTCGGCCAATCCTAAGATGCGTCCATTCGATCCGCTACTTCCATAGCGAACGGCCTTTTGCGCATAGTCGCGAAACACATCGATGCGTGCGGCTCTAAAATTATGACGTTTAAGATAGCGCATTTGCTGATCGGCATACGCCTGTAACTCTTCATAAAGTCCATCGTTGAGAAGATTCTCTGCTTTCAGTTCGGTCAAGGCCAAGCGCCCTACCGATCCCACTTGTTTTGGAAAATTATTAACAAGTGAATCCACACACTGATTCGTGCGGTTGTTATTACCTTCAGCGCGAGCAATAGCTAAATCGCAGAAAAGGCGCACATAGGTAGGGAGTTCTGCCTTATGTTGACGATAGAGAGGGCGCAACTGTCTTACTTCTCCACGTGCTGCTAACATTGCACAGCGATTCGCAATAGAATCAGGCAATGCTGCTTGACAACTTGCCGCTATGCTTATAAACAGAAAGAGAATATTGAGAATACGTTTCATCATAAACTGCTCTGAGAGCTTTAATAATATAACACTTCGTCCGCAAATATCCGAAAAATAGCTGACTTTTACAAATTTACAGCTCTCTATTCTTCCCAACTGAAAGTATACTCTCCCCCAAAAACAGTCTGCCCAAAACAATATTTCGAAACAGCTACCACTCGACAAAATCAACTTATACAGAAAACAAAAGCATACACTTTCTGAATAAGAGCCGTAACTTCATTATGACTTCTCCTTGAGCTTGTCCCAAACATTTTCTGGAGAAGAAGTGTGGTGAGCATAAATATCCTTATTGTGTATGGAGATCCAATAAGGATGTCAGCCGATAGCCTTATTGCGTCAGCCGACACACTTATTGTAGCAGAGAGGGAATGGAGGAATGTGTAATATAGGAGGATTCTCTCCCTCCCTTATATGTTGTTTTTTCTGGTAAGGAGGAGACTGCAAGAGGATAAAGATATAACGGACATAGATTTCTGCTTTTTAACAAAAGCAGAAATCTTGCAACACATTATCATCTAAAACTAATAAAAGAAAACGTTAATTATCACAATATGTGCGCGCAAGGATAGTTTTGGAGCTTACTCCAGCAATTGTGATGGTATCTTTGGAGCGGGCGATACCATAGCGGAGTGCAAAGCTAACATATTAGAAGCAATTCGCCTTATCAAAGAAATTCTTTCACCAGAAAGAAGGAACTCAAAAAGTAAAACAAAAAACGCGGCGTCCACTTTTCTTCAAAGCTTCTGCCGCGTTTTGTCGGAAAGAGGCGACGTGCGACATTTTGGGGCGATTTATTTTTTAGGTTAATACTGTTCTGTGAAAGGGAAACACATCTCTCATTTTTTTCTTTAAAACGGAGGAGGGGGAGATTTTAGTATTTTGAAAAGTGAGGATTTTGAGCTTTTCGAAATTTAGGAGAGGGGGGCGTAGTGAGGTGAATATGAGGGGGGATTCTTCGTTTTGGATACTAAATGCGTTTTTTTTCGGGAGAAGAGGGGGTGGGAATGAGTTTTTTTCGTGGGCTTTTTGCTTGGATGATGGGGTGGAAAAGGTCTTTTGAGGGAGGGTTTTGAGGATGTATGTTTGCTGTTGTTGAAAAATTAACCGAAAACTAAAATAGAAAAATGATGTTGACTACTATGACTTCGGCGTTTCGCTTGAATAGGTTGTTGATTGATCGATTGATTGAGGTGTGGGAGCGTGATGAGCTGCCTATCAATTTGAGATTGGAAAGGCCGAGAAGCGGGCGTGTGCTGGTGTGGGCTGTTTATGAGCAGCAGTACCGGTGTTGTTTTGAGATGTTGTTGAAAGAAGTTTATAACAAAAAAAATAAAAGGAGGAATGTATGATTCCACAAAGTACGATTGAGACGATTTTAGAGAGGACTGACATTGTTGGTCTGGTTGAGAGTTATGGGCTGGAGCTGAAGAGGGCTGGCCGTGACTGGGTGTGTTGCTGTCCTTTTCATAATGAGCGGACGCCGAGCTTTCATGTTTCGGAGGTTCGGCAGTCGTGGCATTGCTTTGGTGCGTGCCAGGAGGGCGGTAATGCGATTTCGTTTGTGATGAAGCAGGAGGGCTTGAGCTTTCCGGAGGCTTGCAGGCGGCTGGCTCAGAGGGCTGGTGTGATGCTTGAGGAGGAGATGGAGGAGCCTGAGGCGCAGCAGGAACGCAGGAAGGTGGAGGCGCTGTGGGCGTTGAACCGTAGGGTGGCAGACTTTTATGTTTCGCTGCTGGAGGGTGAGCCTGGTGCGCGGAGCTTGGCGGTGGCGCGCTGGGGTGTGGAGGCTGTGAGAGATGCTCTTGTGGGTGTGGCTCCTGATGCTTGGGATACGCTGGTGAGCTGGGCGCGACGGCGTGGTGAGAACTTTAGTTTTTTGCAGGAGTTGGGTTTGATTCGTGTGAGCGAGAAGACGGGGAATTATTATGATGCTTTCCGGAATCGCTTGGTGCTGCCGATTCGTGATAGGTTGGGGAATGTGACTGGCTTCACTTGCAGGACGCTGGGGGATGATAAGGATACGGCGAAGTATGTGAATTCTCTGGAGTCGTTGGTGTATAGGAAGCGGGAGTCGGTGTATGGTTTGGATGTGGCGTGGAAGACGGCTTGGAAGGAGCAGGTGGTGTATGCTGTGGAAGGTGCGGCGGATGCGCTGAAGATGCAGAGTGTGGGGCTCTTTAATGCTGTGGCGCCGCTGGGCGGTGTGTGGACGCGGGAGCAGCTGCGCTTGTTGCAGAAGGTGACGAAGAACCTTTGTTTTATTCCTGACCAGGATGTGCCGAAGCGTGGCGAGAACTGGGGCGCGGGGATTACTTATGTGATGAAGAATGGTTTGGAGGCTATTCGGCAGGGGATGACGGTGAGCGTGCGTGAGTTGCCGTTTGGGGCTAATGGGACGAAACAGGATCCGGGTGATTTCTTTACGTCGCGGGAGCGCATGGCGGAGCTTGAGGAGCGGGACTTTGTGCTCTGGATGGCTGAGAAGCGTTTTGATGCTGCTGACAATTTGCAGAAGCAGAAGGAGGCGGTACAGGAAGTGGCCGAGGTGGTGAGTTTCATCAAGGACGATTTGACGGTGAAGATGCTTTTGCCGGAACTCAACAAGATTCATAAGGCCAGCGTCAAGATTTGGCAGATGGCGGTGGAGGGGAAGCGCAACCTGCGCAACCTTCAGCACAAACAGGAGGACGGCACGCGGGATTTGTCGCAATACGATATTTATACGAACCGCGAGGGGTATTACAGCCGTACGGAGAAGGGGGACTATCAGTGGAGCAATTTCACGATGCAGCCGCTTTTCCATGTGATGGACGACGACAGTCCGCGCCGCATCTATAAGGTGAAGAATATGTTTGGGCAGGAGCAGGTTGTGGAGATGACGATTGAGGAGATGGTGTCGTTGCAAAAGTTTAGGCAGAAGCTGGAGAGCTGCGGCAACTTCGTTTGGAAGGCGAAGGACCCGGAGCTGATACGCCTGAAATCTTATCTTTACGACAATACGCGTTCTGCTCGCCGCGTGCGGCAAATGGGCTGGAGCGATAATGGTTTCTATGCCTTTGGCAACGGCCTTTGGACGGATGGCGAATTCTACGAGGCCGACAAAGAGGGCTTCGTGGATTTTGGGCAGGCTGCCGGCACCTGGTATATTCCCGCGGCGTCGAAGAAATTGCAGAACGGCTCGGCCTACGAAAGGGAGCGCCGCTTTGTGCACACTCAGACGCAGACGATGCCGATGAAGGAGTATTTGCAAAAGTTTGTGGAGGTGTATGGCGACAACGGCAAAGTGGGGCTGGCTTATTGGCTCGCGTCGTGTTTCCGCGACGTGGTGAAACGCCTCACAGATAAGTTTCCCATCCTCGACCTCTTCGGGCAGAAAGGCTCGGGCAAAACCTATTTCGGACAAGCGTTGACCACGTTTTTCATCATGGAGAACAAGATGCTCGACCTGAACATTTCCACCGTGGCCGCACTGTCGGAAGAAATTGGTTACTCGTGCAACGCGTTGGTCCACCTGGACGAGTACAAAAATTCGCTACATCCTAACAAAATTGCCTTACTCAAGAATCTCTACGACGGGACGGGACGCTCGAAGATGAGCGGCGCGAACTTTACGGAGAAGACCGAGACGCCCGTCCGCTCTGGCGTGATTATCTCTGGGCAGGAGATGCCCACGGCCGACATCGCCCTCTTCCAACGTTGCATTTTCCTTTCTTTCCAAAAAGGCGTGTTCTCGCCCGAAGAGATGCGCCGCTTTGCCGAACTCCAGGAGATACAGAAGATGGGCTTGACGGGAATGACCCTCGAAGTGCTCAAACACCGCCGCATTGTGGAGACTTCCTACAAAGAGGCCTACGACAAGACGCTGCGCGACATCAACGCCCGCACCTCGGGCACGCGAGTGGAAACACGCATCAAAGAAACCTGGGGACGCCTGTTGGCCATGGTGCGCGTGCTCGACGGCTGTTTGCCGCTCCCCTTCACCTACGAAGAGATGGAGAATATCTGCCTCGCGGGTCTTATCAATCAAAATACGCTCTCGGGCACGGGCAACGAGATGGCACAGTTCTGGCGCTCCGTCGAGTTCCTGCGCGAAGACAGTCAAATCTTCTACGGTGGCGACTATTATCTGCGCCTGAAGAAAGAGTTCCGCGGAGATGACATCTACAAGGTCTACGCAAAACCTCACCGCTTGCTCTACATCTCCACCAACCGCATTTTCACGCTCTACCGCAAAGCGGCGCTCAGCGTGGGCAACACGCCTCTCCCAGAGGACTCGCTCATCGAATACCTCAAGAACGAGCCCTACTTCCTTTCGCGCTCCTATGTGACACGCATGAAAGTGTTCAACAAAGCGGGCTATCCAGAACAAATCGTGGAGAACGGCCACAGCCGCGACAAATACCGTCGCACGCGCTGCTGGATCTTCGATTATGATGAGCTGGAGAAACTCTATCATATCAACCTCGAGGGGGACGATACCGCGGCAGAGGATATTGAAACGGAAAACGTTTCCAAGGACAACACGCAAGCATTCTGAAAACTGTTATAAAACCGAAAGAAAAAAAATGATTTACGGATACATTAGGGTAAGCAGTGACAAACAGACCGTTGAAAATCAGCGGTTCGAAATCAAGAGATTCTGCAAGGCCCATGACATGAAAATACAAAGCTGGATAGAAGAGACCATCTCCGGAACGCGTTCCTATCAGAAGAGGGAACTGGGAAAACTGCTGAAACATGTAAACAAAGACGACATCATCATCTGTAGCGAACTCTCGCGCCTAGGGCGCAACCTCTTTATGATCATGGAAATTCTGAACATCTGCATGACCAAAGAGTGTCGCGTGTGGACCATCAAGGACAACTACCGCCTGGGCGAAGACATACAGAGCAAGGTTCTCGCCTTCGCCTTTGGGCTTTCGGCCGAAATAGAGCGAAATCTCATCAGCCAGCGAACGAAAGAAGCCTTGGCACGAAAAAAAACTGAAGGCGTAGTACTCGGCCGACCGAAAGGGCGCAAGAGTTCTCCTGACAGATACAAACTTTCCGGCAAGGAAGTTTTAATCACTGAAATGATAAAAGAAGGCGTGTCCTATCGAAAAATGGCCAAGATCTGCAAAGTAGACCGTAACACGTTGGCACGTTTTGTCCACGAACGGCACCTCAAACAACATACCACCTAAAAAAGAAACGTTTTCGTAAGTCAGATGAGCAAAGAAAAGAAGGCTTTAGCTTTGCCATGACGAGAAAACGCACTTTTTTGAGGAACGAAAAAAGAATATTTTTCAGAGCTCTATTGAGGAACAATCATTCTATCTTAAAGAAAACTTCCATTATGTGTATATTAAAGAAAATGCAAGAGTTTGCGGCCAATGGTGCACGAGTATTCGGCAAGGCTGCCAAGGGACAAT
>CAUSYJ010000030.1:0-13081 GCA_963535845.1 uncultured Alloprevotella sp. | reverse complement strand
GTTTAGGTGGTGTTGTTTTCTGTAGGTGGGGTTGAGGATGCGGAGGTTTCCTTGGTTGTTGTGGGTGTATCCTCGTCCTGTTCCTGCGTCGACGTAGATTCCGTATTGTAGGAATTGGAAGGCGGCGGTGAGTTGTAGGTTGTGTTGTGTGAGGTGTTGTGGTTGTATGGAGCGGTGGAGTGCTCCGGTGTGGTAGGCGTTGGCGAGGGTGAGTCGGTCGCGCCAGATTTGCACCATCATGTGGTACCATTGTTGGCTGAATTCTTGGATTTGTTGTTCAGGTCCATTCTGTGTTGTCATAGGCGAGGGATGTTGGTTCGTCGAGTGTAAGGAGGAAGTAGAGGCCGGTGGCTGAGTCGAGGAAGTGTCCGCCGAGTTCTCTGGAGCGTATGGTGGCGCAGTCGAGGTAGGCGCTGCGGTTGTTGAGTTCTTGTTCGTCGTGGAGGAATCGGGAGTGGAGTTGTCGGAAGAGTTCGCGTGCGGTGTTGATTTTTTGGTCGTAGTCGGTTTGGTTTCCGTATTGGAATCTTAGGACGATGAAGATGGTGAAGACGCGTCGTTTGAACCATGCTCCGGAGTTGTGGAAGGTGGAGTCTTCGGTGATGTCGGAGAAGCAGATCATGTTTTGTTGTGTGCGGAGGTCTTGTAGGAGTCCTTCGAGTGAGGCGATGCCGGAGCAGGTGGTGAAGTGGAAGTGGTGTTGCTGGGCGAGGCGGTTTTCGGTGATGAGTTGGTGGAGGTAGTCGCGGAAGTTGTAGGGTGTGGTTGGTGTCATTTTTTTTGTAGTTTTTGTGTTCTTTTTTCGTTCCTCAAAAAGTGCGTTTTCTCGTCATGGCAAAGTAAAGCTTACTTTCTTTGCTCATCTGACTTACGAAAACGTTGTAATTCTTGTGCGTCGTGTGCTTTTGCGTCGAGTTCGGTGAGTGCTCTCCAGCAGTCGGCTTGCATGATTTGTTGTTCTTTGGTGATGTCTCCTCCGGTGAGTGCTCGGATTTGTGTGTCGTTGAGTTGTCGGATGTCGGGGGTGTCGGAGGTTGTGGGTGCTGGGGCGAAGAGGTGGGTGAAGGTGTTGGCGAAGTGTTGTTTGATGGTGGTGTACCAGAGGATGATGCTGAGGAGTTCGGCGGAGGTGAATTTTTGGGGGTTGGTGTTGGGGTAGAGGCGTGTGCCCATGAGGCGGAGGGGTTGGTAGTCTTGTGTTTGTAGGAAGGCTTGGAAGAGTGTTTCGAGGTGTAGATAGTTGTTGAAGGTGACGTGGTGTAGGAGTGTGTCGACGGCTGGGCGTCCTTGTATGGTTTCGAGGCGGACGGGGGTTGTGGGAGGTGTGTCGAGGAAGTCGAGGGTTTCGGCGGCTTGTGCCATGGATAGGGGGCTGATGCGGCAGTAGCGGTTGTTGATGCGTATTGTCCAGCGTCCTTGGTGATCGGGAGGGCCGAGTGGGTGCATTCCGGTGAATCGTAGGAAGGCGTAGGCTTTGATGCGTGAGGTGTCGAAGCCTTCGGCGGAGAGGGTGAGGATATAGAGGAGTTGTGGCTGTGTGAGTGTTTGCCAGGAGGTGGGTAGGTTGATGTTGATGTGGTCCATGTTAGTTGAAGAAGAAGGTTTTGTCGTTGGGTGAGTTTTTGTAGGGTTCGGCTTTGAGGGCTGCTGCGTTGGAGGATTGCAGCCAGGGTTGGAGGATGTTGGCGAAATCTTGGATGGTGTTGAGAAGGCGGTTGTGGAGGGGTTGTAGGCTTTTGAGGGAGTGTCCGGCGATGATGGCGGCCATGAGTCGGCGGGTTTGTTCGGTGATGATGTAGTAGACTTCGGGGTCGGTTTTGGCGGGTTGGCGTTCTTGCCGGACGAGTTCTTGGTAGAGTGCGCTGGAGATGAGCTGGATGACGTAGGCTTCGGCGTCGGCGATGGCGGGTTGCAGGGCGAGGAACTCTTCGTGGTAGACTTCTTGGCCGTTGGGCTTTGCTCCGTAGCTTCGGAGCAGGGAGGGGCACCAGATGAGAGAGGTGATGCGGCGTGTGGCTTGGATGGAGTTGCGCCAGGGGGTGGTGAGGAGAGAGAAGAGTAGGCGGTCGGTGGCGATGCTTTCCTTTTGTCGGAGCTGTTCGAGGAGGCGATCGACGCGTTCGCGACTGGCGGGGGCCACGTTCTGGTTGCTCACGACGCCGAAGCCTGTGGCCGTGAGCACGAGGTCGAGCTGTGGCACTGCTTGGCGGGCTGCTTTGAGGCAGACGAGGCGCTGGGCGTGTTCCTGTGTGAGGGGTGGTATTGGCGTGTCGGCAATGATTTCTTCCACTTCCTGTTGGGCTTGTTGCAACTCGCCGCTGATTTGCTGGAAGATGGCGTCGTCGGGGGAGAGGAAGGCGGGGACGTATTGCTCGAAGAGTTCTTTGGTGATGGTAAGTGCCATTTTCTTTGTGTTTTAGGTTAATTTGTTGATACTTTTTTTACGTCTGTGTGCTCGTCGAGGGTGGTGAGCATGAGCATGGGGATGGATGGTAGGACATTCCAGCCGTTGAACTGGCAAACCACCTGAAGGGATTGCAGGAGGATGTCGTGGAAGGCTTTTTCGAGGGCTTGTTTGATGGTGAAGAGTTCGCGCTTGTCCGAACCGGAATTGTTGCTCTGTGCTTTGCCGGGCACAGCTCCGACGAGGTTGGGGTGAACGTTGAAGGCGTAGCAGGCAGTGTTGGCCGCGGCTTGTATGTCGTCGGCCCAGTCGCCGCCTTCTTTTGGTGTGGATATGCAGGAGATGACAACGTCCTTAACGGTGTGGCCGTCGGGGTCGACATAATAGCCGGAGATCCACACTTTGTCCGAGTTGTCGATGTTGGAGATGAAGTCGCGTATGTTTTCTTTTTCGCGCTTGATGCGTTCTTTCCGTTTGAGGGGGTCGGTGATGCCGGCTTCCTGAAGGATGCGCCCCCAGTAGGAACGTTCCACTTCGACGTGGTATTTCACGCTGGAGAAGTTGCGGAGCTTGGCGCGTTTGGCGGCGCTGATGAGTTGCATCTCGTCGTAGCTGCCACCGCGGAAGATGGAGGCGTAGTAGGGGGTGGGATAGTATTGCGAGGACACGGTGGGGAAGCGCATGAGGATGGCAAATTTCCGGTCCTTCGTGGGCTGTCTGTATCGACCGGTGGGAGATGGTTCGCGGCCGAGGCGTTGTAGGAGGTCGCCCAGCGGGTCGCGTTCGTCGAGCAGTGGGATGATTTCCGGTTCGGCCTGCTGTGAGCTTTGCCAGTCGGCGTAGAACACGTTTTCGATGCGTCCCTCGGCGTTGGCCTTCTGGAGTCGGCAGTAGCAGGCGTCTTTATGGATGAGTTTTGTGATGCGCCGCCCATCGCGCGAGAGGATGATGACGGCCACGGCGAAGTAGAAATACTTCATGTCCGTGATTTGCTCCAGGAAGAAGCGGGGGAGAAACTGCCGCGCCGCCCATTGTCGGAGGTCGCCCAGGCGGGAGGGCGCGAGGGTTTCGGGATCGCGAAATTCCACGCCGCCTCCGTAGCAGGTGAGCACGTTGAAGAGTTCGTTCTGGGCGGTCACTTCCGAGCCGCCGAGGAGGTCGATGATGTGGTAGGGCAGGCGGTTGTCCGTGCCCCAATTGATGTAGCGCAGCGTGGGGTGTTGAGGAACGGCGGAGGAGGTGATGCGCCCTTGCGCGGTGTCGAAGATGGTGGAGGTGTCGTCCACGGTCTCCAGCATGGCCGATACGCCAGAGTTGCCCAGATATAGGAGTTCGCCGGAGGAGGAAACGGGGGAGGAAAGATTTTGCATATTACCAAAAGATTTTGAGGTCGTCGATTTCGAAGAGGCAGCAGTCGCGAAATTCGCGGGTCTGTCCCGAGGAGAGTAGGCGGATGCGGTGGATGCCGCCGCGGGTGTGACGGCCGAGGCAAACGATGTTGTGATAGGTCAGGATGTCGCCCGTGGAAAGTTTCCAGAGTCGCAGCTTGTGGGTTTGGCCGTCCTCCAAGAGTCGGAGGGCATCGAGGCGGTGAATGGTTTTCGGAGTCATTGGAAAGAAGTGTCGAAAGTTTCGTCGAAGGTGCGCACATGGCTGAAGAGGTCGGCCGCCATCATTTGCCCCGTTTCGCGCCAGCGCACCGAGGCTTCGGCCGTTTCTGTGGGAGAGTTGGAGAGTTTCACGTCGCAGTCCGTCACACACACCTCGCGTCCCTGCTCATCGTAGGCTTCGAGCGTTTGCGCGCAGTCCTCGAGGAAGAAAATCATACCATCGGGGAGAAAGCCCATCGAGGCCTTGTAGCTGTGGTAGGCAGTGGCCGAATAGTTGCGCCAACGCCCTTCGAAGGACGCCGCACCGCGTGTCACTTCCAGTTCTCGTTCTTTCTGTCCGAAGAAGCAGATGGTCTCCAACTGTCCGAAACAGTTGCGAAAGGTCAGCCGTGTGGGTGCGGCCGTGAACCCTTGAGGTGCGAGCTGGTAGGCTTGGGAGCGTTGCCCCACGCTCACTTCGAAGGCCAGCAGCTGTGCTCCCACAGCGGGAGCTTGAAACTCACACGGACGGAGGCGGAAGGTGTGGATGTTGCCGGGGGACTGTGCTGTGCGCGTGAGGAGGGTTTCTTTCACCTCGCTCCCCACGGCCCACTGGGCGCGGATGGTGGCCACGGTGGGCGCGCCCGAGGCATCGTAGAAGCTGAGCAGCTCCGTGTTGAAGAGCGTGGTGAGTTTCGCGCCAGAGAGCAGCGTGAGGAAATGGGAGGTGCAGAATTCGGCCGCCCCTTTGTCCGTTCGCGTGCGGCAGGGCATGACGGTTACCGCTCTCTTCACCGCTCCCGAGAAGCTCAATTTCGCGGGCGCGACCGTGAGACGACTGTTGAGCAGACGCGAGAGCGCGGGGAGCGTGAGGCGGCCGTGTTCATCGAGCAGGAGCGAAGCAGTCATCAGCTCTTCGCCCTCGAGCGTCAGCACCAGCTGCGCTTGCTCAAAGGGGCGGCCCGAGAGCGTGAGCGCATCGAGCTCAAAGGGAAAGGCCACGGTGGGCAGATGTTCAGGGAGCAGATTCATGAGCGGCGGCGTTTGTAGATGATGAAGAGGAAAAAGCAGCTGCACGCCAGCACCAGGGCGAGCTTGCTCAGATAGTGAGGTGCGGAGGTGATTTCTTTTTTGTTTTTCTCTGACTGGTCTGACTGGTCGGACTGGTCGGACTTGTCCGAATTCTCGGACTGGGCGGACTGGCCTGACTGGGCGGACATTTTAGTGCTGTTGTCGTTGCCCGCGAAGTTCGCGCGCTGCTGTCCTTGCTTCTGTGTGTGGTGGCGTTCGCGGGAGGTTTCGTGTTCGCGGTGGAGGAGTCGGCCAGAGGAGTCGGTCACAAAGAGGTCGCGCACGCGCTCCACGATGCTGTCCGTCAGTGTCGAGGAAGATGCTGCGGCCTGGAGCGTACTCGAGCTTTGCGCCTGCGTGGTGGCCGCCTCGTTGTGGGTGGCCGATGCTTGGAGAGCAGAGGTGGAGGAGAGGGAAGAGTGATGCTCTGTGCGCTGCTCCTCCACGATTTTCCGTTTCGTTTGGCACGCTGATAGTAGCAAGAGAGCCGCCAGAGCGACCAGCGCGAGCGGGAGCAGGCGCTGAGTCGCGCGGCAAAGGGAAGAAAGAGGCTGTATCATAAGTCTTTGTATTCGTTGGTGGCATCGAAGGACGGGCAGGCCTTAGGGGCGAAATCGCGGTGGCCGCGGATTTGCGCTTGCGGGTATTTCGCGCGCAGCTCAGTGAGGAGGGTGCGCAGCGCGGTGCGTTGTTCGGGCGTGCGCGTGTCGGCTGGTGTGCGGCCGTCGGCATCTAAGCCGCCGATGTAGCAGATGCCTATCGAGTCGGTGTTGTGGCCGCGGCAGTGCGCGCCAATGTCGCTCTCCGCGCGGCCAGGGTGAACGGAGCCGTCGCGGTAGACGATGTAATGGTAGCCCACGGTTCGGAAACCGCGCTCACGGTGCCAGCGCGCAATGTCGGAAACGGTGAAGTCCAAGCCAGCAGGCGTGGCCGAGCAGTGGACAATGAGGTATTTAATCGGTCGCATGGGTGTCTTCTTTTTTGAGTTCTTTCAGAATTTCTTGCTTCATCTCGTGGTAGTTGTCTTTAATGTACATGGCCACGCCGAAGATGCTGGCAGCATACACGAGCGTTTGACCGAAATACCAGAGTTCGCCATCGCCCACGTGTCCGTTGCGGAAAAAGGAGCAGAAGCAAAGCGTGATGCCGCTAATTAGCGTGAAGAGAGCCGAAGCAACGGCCAGTGTGTCTTTCATTTTTTGACTCATAGCAGGAGGAAAGGTTATTCGTTTTCAAAGCGGGTGGGAGCTACGACGGGGAAGAGTTTAGAATATATTGTGTAATTGCTTGAATTCTTTACTTGCATTTTCTCGTAGCTGGCCGCCCAGCGAACGCCGACAGATATTTCTGAGGGGTCGGAGGAGGTTTGCCCTTTATATCTGTAGAAACCGATGACGCCGTCCACGCGCACCATGCGGTTGCGCACATCGCGCAGTTGCTGCTGCTGGGTTTTATAGCTATAGTTGCGCCATTCCGTCACTTCCGCGCGGCCCACGAAGACGAAGTCAAATTCGTCGAAAAAGTCCTCCACTCTGGGAGCTTTGCAGAGGATATTGCAGGCAAAGCCCGCGCCGTGGGCGTCGAGGATTTCGCGCAGGAGTGTGTCGAGCGGCTTGTCGGGGAAGTTGAGTTCGGGCAGTTCGAGCGCATCGGGCAGTGCCACGCGCGCCACGAGGCTGTTTTCATAGTTTTTCACCACGAGCCACGTTTTCTCCTCGCGTTCTTCGGTGGAAAACTTCAGTGCGCCGATTTCCTCCCACTTGAAGGCGTTTACGGCGCCCGAGTTCTGATTCCACGAGATGTCGCGCTGGGAAAGGTGTCCCATGAAGAATTCCAGCTGGTGCGTCATGCTGCGCTCTTTGTTGACGGTTTGCAGGATGAAGCCCTGATTGGGATTGCCCGAGGCGCTTTGTTTGGTGTAGGTAAGGAAACGCACGTTTTCTAAGTCGTACACCACATGATTCGAGGCCGCAGCTTGGCGCGCTGCGCCCTGCGTGTCGAACGTGCCCAAGTGGTGGAGCATGCCGAGTTTCTCTCCCATCTGCCCGAGTTGTTGGATGATGGTTTGCACCTTGGCGAGTTCTTTTTTGTCCGCGGCCGTCATGACTCCCGCCTTTTCTTGTGTGGCAGCGGGGAAGGGAACGCCCGAATCTAAGAGCGTGTGGATGGAAGCCACCACCATATCATCGTTAGGGTCGAAGCGGATACTGCTGATTTTGCTGTTGACATCATTTTGGAGGGTTTGTAGGAGGGAGCGCAACTCAAGGATCTTTCGCTGTATTTCCTCGTCTGCGGCTTTTGTCCCCACTTCGGCGGTGAGCGTGTCCAGTTCCTCCTCAAAGTTTTGCAGATGGGCGTTGAGAGAAGTGATTTGGTTTTTCACATCAGCCGTCGCAGCTTTGGTTTTCACCTCTGAGAGCAAAGCAGCGATTTGTTGTGCCACGCTGGCAAACTTCTCCGACATCTCAGTCGTCGCAGCTTTGGTTTTCACCTCTGAGAGCAAAGCGGTGATTTGTTGTGCCACGCTGGCAAACTTCTCCGACATCTCAGCCGT
Organism: uncultured Alloprevotella sp.; assembly: GCA_963535845.1. GTDB lineage: Bacteria > Bacteroidota > Bacteroidia > Bacteroidales > Bacteroidaceae > Alloprevotella. The sequence continues at coordinate 5,463 of CAUSYJ010000030.1, read as the reverse complement.
CGCGGCTTTTTCATCGACGAGCCGGAGAGTTTCGGTGAGCACCGTGCCCACGCGCACGGCCGTGTTCTCGCCTGCTGTGTTTGCCCCGCGCACTTTCTGCGCCTCGCGTAAGATTTCTTCGTGTGTCATAGCTTTGTGTTTGTTTCTAAAAACAAAGATAAAGGCACAAAAAGGCAGCAAAAAAGACACAAAAAGCCCGCCGCGCGGAAGAGCGAAGCAGGCCTATGAATGCGCCCGTAGGTAAACGGGCGGCTTTTTCTACGATATTTTTTATTTGTTTCCTCAAATTCCATGAAAATAAAAGTTTTTTTAATGGCTATTTGAGGCTATTTGTGGACATATTAAACCGCACACGCATGCTTTCGGCCTTGATCTGAAACCGAAGTTTATGGTTGCCGTTTTTCCCTCTTTTCTGTTGTTCTATACCATCAGCGAATCTCCATCACGGGCCAGGGAGCTGCCGTGAGGGTGGCGGAGAGAGTGCAGGCGCAGGCATCTGTGGCACGCGCGGGGGCGCGGTCTTCGAAGGCGATGAGCAGGTGAGGGCGCTGCGCGAGGCCCAGGAGATACTGGCGGCCGCTCGTGTCGGTCAGGCGCAGGCAGAGCGGCTCTTCAGGAGGCGCGGGGCGCGTAGCGAGAGTGGCCGAGAGCTTCGCCGTCCAAAGGCGCAGGCCAGAGGTGGAGGCATCGGACACGGTGAGCGAGGCCAAATCGATGATTTCAAGCGGGTCCCACACCACGCTTAGCGGGAGCAGGACGGAAAGCGTGTCGGGCAGGGGCAGCGCGGAGGCGAGATGGCGCGCGGGGCAGCTTTCAATGCGGCGAATGTAGCGGATCATATTCTTCGGGGGTTAGGGGTTTCACTTCTTCATACTCTGCGGTGGGCACCGCGGCGGCTTCCTTTTGCCATTGTTGCAGATACTTCTGTATTTTGCGGTTCAGGTCGGGGATGGGCTGGAAACCTGCCACGGCGGGGTCGCCCGACATTTCGAACGGCTGCGGCACGATGAGCGAATAGTCGGCCACTTGTGCCTCGTCGCGGTCGAGGCGGGTGTATTTCCCCAGTGCCGAGAGCACCGAGGCAAAGGCTTTCGGGTCGTCCTTTTCGCGCGCAATGCGGAAACCCTCTTCGCAGCGTTGGATGAAGAGGTAGCGGTAGTAATCGGTGGTGGAAGAGTTCAGGCTGCCCAGAAGGATTTTGATGTAGCGCAGGTCTTTGTAGGCCGCGCTCTGCGAGATGTTGTAAGCCTCCTGCATGTAGCGCGCCATGTCGCGTTCCTCCTTGCGCGGATGGTTGAGCCAGTAGGAATACACGTCGCGCATGCGAATGATGCGCTCAATCTGCGCTGGTTGCAAATGGGCTTCCTCCATCTCCTTGCGGTCGGCAAAGAGGAAGTTCTGGATGGTTTCGAGCGTGCGAGGGTCTTGGTACATAAGAAACAAAGAAATCGAGCCGCAGGCCTAAAGCCCACGGCCCGAAACAACATAAAACCTAAATCTAAAAATAACTTATGACTATGAAAAAGAGGTCAGAAAGAAAGTCCCAGCGCTTCAAGTTCGGCGCGGAACTTCGGCGCGAAACCGCCGTCGGCACGCAGAATCAGCGCGATGCGTTGTTGCATCTCCTCCCTCAGAGCCGCGGCTGTTTCGTCATCGGAAGCTTCCAATGCAGCAGCGAGGCGTGGCTTGTTGGAGGAGAGAAACTTTCGCGCAGCGGCCACTTCCTTTGCAGGGTTTTGGGCTGTGGCTTCGTCCTTAGCATCTTCAGGGCGGTAGGCATCGTATTTTTCCCAGTTCTGCCGATAGCGCACATCTAAGTCGCGCAGCTGCTGAAGATATTCGAAGCGGTCGCAGGGCAGCGCATCTTCCATCTCCTTGAGCTGCTCAAAGAGTTGTTTCATCTTCTGATAGAGCGGGCCGTTATCGGTGTAGAGCTGCTGAATCTCTGCGGGTAAATCATCGTGGTCGGGGCGGATGCCTTTCTTTGTCTCGTCCGCCTCGGAGTTGGCGGCATCTTCGGCCGTTTCTGCGGGAGCATGCGGCGAGGTTTCCAACAGTTGCGCCACCGCCGGTATGAGCTGGCGGTCCAGTTCGGCCACGTCGTGGACGGTCATCCCATCCAAGCGGATGCGCAAATGTTTGTTCAGCTCATACTCCAGCTTGTCGTGCATCCGCTCGGGGCGCAGCAGAATGCGGGAGTAGAGGAATTTATTGCGGTTGAGCTGAAGCAGCAGCGACGCGCCCGCGGGAACGTCTCTTTCCTCGCGGGGCGTCATCAGCCACTGCTGAATTTGTTGGGTTAACTTTTCGTCCATCATATTTTAGCCTCCTACTGACGGCGTCGCGCCTGCGGGGCCGTCGGTTCTACCATCAATTTCACCCTCGGCCGTCACGATTTTACCTTCGTAGAACGGTGCGGGACAAACGTCCGTAGCTTCTACGGCAAACATAGAGCCGGCGCTGCCATCCAAGCCTTCGCCTGTTGCGCCGCTGGGCTTCGTGTCGGTTTCGAACTGTTCGGAACCTAAGATGCGCACGCGGCCGTCGCGTTGCGGAATGGCCCAAACGAGATCGTCGGCAATGGCCATGCGCTGGAAGGCAGCAGCCGAACCATTGATTTCGGGGTGAGTAGCCGTGAACTTGTTGAGGAACGTGCGGCTGGGTTTGTTGCCCTGCGCCTCCCATTCGATGTTACCTTTGTTGTAGGCCAAATCCACCACGAGCCATTTTTTGTCAGCCGCCAGCGTGAAGTCGCCTTTGTAGGTGGCGAGCTTGCCGAACAAGTCCTTTTCGGCGGAGAACGCGGGCAGCGTTGGCCACTTCACGATCCAGGATTTCGGGATGACGTAAGCGTGAGCGCGCACGCCAGGCAGGATCGTTTTGCCTTTACAGTATTTCAAACTCTCGTAGAGAGAGAAGTCAGTACATTTTTCCATAACTGAAAAGAGTTTTTGTGTGGGTTAATAGGAGGGGTTAGGCGTGGAGTTTGCCCACGAAGAGAGCCTCGGGCGCGATGCTGCGGAACTGAGTGCCGAAGAACATGGTGGCCCACGAAGTCGAGGAGGAACGGAGCGTGTTTCTCCACTGCGATGGTTTCCTCGGCCAGACCGTTGCCGTAGCCGTAAACCATATTTCCCTGCGGCGCGAGGTGGATGTAGTTCGAACCCTTCTTGGAAACCAGCGGCACGAGTTCGCAAAGGTTGTTGGAACCTTCGAGGAACGTTTTCTTATACTGCTGATTGTAGGGCACAGCACCCACGCTCTGCTGGTAGTCCTCCGTGTAGGCGTTCATCACGTTGACGGGGATATACATCTTAGTGGGGCGGCTCTGGAGCTCATCGCTGGCAGCCCAGTAGAAAGCCTTGAGCAAATCCACGGCATTCTGATGCGTGAAGGCAGCGCCAAACTCATAGAGGTTCTTTTTCGCCGTGGCGATGTTGCCCGCGGTGATTTCCTTCTCCGTGATGGAGTCGAAACCATCGAAGAGGTCTTTGGTGGTAGAGCCCGAGTCGTTGCGCTTTGCAGAGAAGATGCTCTCATTGAGCTTCTTTCCCAGTTGTGCAGAGAGATAGAGCAGCACCTGCTGCGCCATGTCGACCTGCTTGAGTTCCTCGCCTTGTGTCAAGAGCGAGCCGTAAACGGTTTGCCAGGCTTCGTTGGGGTCGAATTTCTTCACGACGTTGCCCAAGAAAACCTCCAGCGTGCGCGCATCGACGCTAACGCCCGAGGTGTCCACACGGGAAGGGTCGTAAGGACCCAGTTCGATGTCGCCGCCCAGGCTGCCCATGACCACGCGGCCGCGACTGCCGGGGAGGGGAGTCATGTGTTTGAGAGTCTCCTGCGCACCGATGACGGGCATGATGAGGAGTTCTTTTTGATACTGAACGGCCGATTTCGCCAGGTCAGTGCTTTGGATGTTGAGTGTTGCCATAGTGTTAGAGAATGTTTTTGAAGCGTTCGAAACTTGCTTGTGCCGTAGCGGCATACTTCAGAGGAGAGTCGTCGACAGAGCCCTCAATCTTGGGGCTGTTGTCACCATCGGCTCCTTTGAGTTCTTCGATTGTGGCGAGCAGCTGCTGCTTCTCTTGTTCGAGAGCTGCGATGCTGTCGGCGTGCTGTTGTTTTTCTTGTTCTGCTGCGGCGAGTGCGTTTTCCATCTTTTGCAGATTCTCGGCGGAGAGCAGCAGCTGGCCGTTGCTCTCTTGGATACCCTCGACCTCGAGCAGAGCGAGAACGCGGGAGTAGAGTGTGTTCATAGTTGTATGAGTGTGTTGGTTTGAGAAAAGTCGGCGCAAGGCAGCCAAGAGGCCTTTATCTGTGTCCTCCGTTGCCGTGGTGGAGATCACGCCATGGGTGGGAAGCGGCAGGCCGCAGGCGCGGAAATGTTCGCGGATGTCGGCCGTGAGCGTAACGCCTTCGCCCTCTTCCACGAGTTCGTCCACCAAGCCCAGCTCCAGGGCTTCCTCGCCTGTGAGCCATGCGGCGCGTTTCATCACTTCGGCCATCTCCTCCACGCTGCGACCAGAGCGCAGGGCGTAGATGTTGGCCATCACGTCGTCAATCTTCGAGAGGTCGGCCGTGCGGTCGTTGAGCTGGCGGGCATACTCGCTGAGCTGGTCGGCATTCATCTGTTGCCAGGTGAACACTTCTGTGCTGCACTGGTGGAGGAGCAGTAACGCATAGCGGCTCATGCAAATCTTCTGCGCACCCATGGCCAAGATAGTGGCAGCAGATGCTGTCATGCCGAAGATGTAGGCCGTCACTTTCCCGTGGTCGAGAAATTGTTGGCGGATGTCGAGCGCGGTTTGCACATCGCCGCCGTAGGAATTGATGCGCACATTCACGCTCTTCCCGCTGAGCTTCCCGAGTTTCTCGCGGATGTATTGTTTCGAAATGGGATACCCAATGTAGGAATCGATGTCGATGTGATAGTTCATGAGATATAGCTTGATTAACAAGAGCAAAGCTATACCTCTTATTATTAGGGAGAAAAGACATAGAAAAAGCGCCACCCCAAAGGGCAGCGCACACTGGACAAGTTTTCGTGTCAATTAAAACAAGCCCCGCTATTCTGTCACTGCGAGCGACTCCAGCTCGCGGCCAAAACTCTTGATACCGTTTTCTATTCGTTCAATTTGTTGTCGGCGCGGCTTGGAGCGGCCGTGCATGTATGCCCACAGCTGCTTTTGGTGAATGCCGGTAATTTTTTCCAAACCTGAGAGCGATATGATCGTACCATAATGGAACAAGAGGCTTTGAATGTCGTAGTGCCATTCGATGGTATATTCACCCCGTAGAGGGGCGGCCCATCTCTCTTGAGGTAGTTCTTCTTTGATAAGGCGGATGGCTTCCAATACGTCTGCCTTGCATTCCTCAATGGTATCTCCTGCGCCAAAGATGCCGTCACAATTAGCAGAGTAAGCCCCGAAGCTGTCCTTGCTGGCGCAAACGTTGATGATTATC
>CAUSYJ010000029.1:0-13106 GCA_963535845.1 uncultured Alloprevotella sp. | reverse complement strand
TGTAGCGGAAAATGTCGCGGAGAACGTAGGAAGGCTGCGACACACTTAGGTTGTGCACCACAATCTTGCGCACGCCTGCTTCTGCAGCTCCTTCTGCAATGGCTTCGGCCACGCGCTGCGTATTGCCATACATAGACCCATAGGCCACCACGATACCTTCTTCGGTCTCGCCAGCCCCCAGACGGCGGTACAGCTCAATGATGGTGGAGATATGCTCTGTCCAAACCGGGCCGTGAGTAGAGCAAATCATCTCTATCTCCAGAGGTGCCAGTTTCTTGAGTCCTGCCAACACTTGTGTGCCATATTTTCCCAAGATAGCAGCATAGTAGCGTTCCATTTCTGGAAGGTAGGATTCAGTGTCCATATCGCGATCGACAATGTTTCCATTCAGCGCACCGAAGCAACCGAATACATCGCCAGAGAACAGCACCTTATCTTCCTTCAGATAACTTACCATGGTTTCCGGCCAGTGCAACATCGGCACGAGGTGGAACTGGAGCGTCGTGCTCCCCAAGCTCAATTCTGTTCCCTCGGTCACCTCTACATCATCGGCTGTCGGTACACCGTAGAAACCTTCCACCATATCGAACGTCTTTTTATTGCCCACTAATTTGACATCGGGGTAATACTTTCTAAGAAGACTGATGGATCCACTATGGTCTGGTTCCATGTGATTGATGACAAGGTAATCGATCTTACGGTCGCCAAGGACAGCATGCAGCTTATCAAGGAACTCGAGGAAGAAGTCGGCCTCAACGGTATCTATGAGGGCAACTTTTTCGTCGACAACCAAATAGCTATTATAGGACACGCCTTGTGGTAAATGCCACTGGCCTTCGAAGCGATGTTTTGTGCGGTCGTTCACACCGACATAGTAAATCTTATCTGTGAGTTGCATATCTTTGGATAATTTCTAACATATATCTTTTTCTCAGAAAGAAGACTTTAGAAATTCGCAAGAGGTTAGGAATCAACGACATGTTACTCTTGCCGCCCCCTATCCCATTTGGTTCGTTTTCCGTCTCTTTCTTACAGTGTGCAAAGATACAAAGAAAACAAGTATGCAACAAGATAGTAACTGCAAGATACCAAGAACGAGGTAGGAGCTTAAGGAAAACATAGAACAACTCAAACCTATACTTCGCCAACTCCCAGAAAATGAACTATACAGCTTATTTTGTCTACTCCAAAGACCACCAAAACGCCTCCTCTCATAAGGGTATTCATCTATGCAATAAGGACACTCATGGATACAATAAGGATGTCAGCCGACAGAATAAGGCTATCAGCTGACAGAATAAGGATGTCAGCCGACACAATAAGGAAAACCATGAACGCAATAAGGAAGCCTACGCGCTGAGAATGGCGTATTTCGGGCCGGCGGGAGGCAAGATGGATTTCGAGCCATTCTCAGGGCCGTAGACTGCGAATTCTGTTTACAAAACACAAACCTGCCGAACCACAGAAGAAGGAAGAAAAACAAGAAAAGAGGAAATGAAGAATAGCAGAATTGGCATGTCGAAGTGTTAAATCTCACCTATAAGAAAGCTTTTTAATGACTTTTGATAGGTGGATATTCCAAAAAATCCCTTACCTTTGAATCCCTTTACACTGATTACTAATTGTTTTTCTGACTTAAGGATGAAAATAAGACATATAGGTTTGCTTCTTTTGCTCGTTGCTGGAACACTGATTGCGGGGTGCTCTCCATCGGAAAATGTGGTCGATGTGACCACCGATGCGCTTAGCTTCAACTCCGAATATGCAGGCAACACAAGCAGCCTGACTTGGGCACAGAACAGCAAGATAGGAATATTCGAGAAAAAGAGCGGACAAACGCTCTCGGAAAGCAGTATGGTTGATGGTTTTTCCAACATTCCGTACCAAACCATCGGCAACGGCATTTTCACACACACCACGCGCCCGCTGACATATCCGCAAGATGGGTCGGCCGTCGACTTCATAGCCTATGCGCCCTTTAGCGACACGCTGCGGAGCTACCAAATCAGCGTGGATGTGAGCCAGCAAACGGACAATCCGTGGCTCAACCTGCTCGCCTCTAACAATCTCGTGGCGCGCACAAATACCAAGCAACCCACGCTGCGCTTCAAACGCGCGCTGGGCAAGGTGACGCTCACCATCAACTCCACTGACGGCGGCGACATCAGTGGCCTAACGGCCACGCTCTTCGATGTGCCCACAAGCGGCATCTTTGACCTCCGCAGCAACACCATGACGGTTACGGCTCCGCGCAACGGCAGCATCCCCATGACCATGACGGGCAGCAAATTCACCCGTACGGCCACGGCCTATGTCCTGCCCCAGCAACTGCAAGCCCTAAAGGTGCGCTTCACAGCTGCCAACGGACTGGTGCGCGAAGTGACGCTATCGCCCAGCGTGACCGTGAATAGTGACAACGCCTTGAAGCAAGACGTAACCATCTCGGGCTTAGGCTCTACCACCACCGTTGTACCGGGCAAGCAGCACTGGACGGAAACGCCTCTCATCACTTCCCAACAGAGCAGCAATGTGAGCCTGCGCTATATAGAGCATTTCTTCGCCCGCAATGGCCAGAACTATCGCAACTACGCTATGCTCTACGACACGGATCTCAAGATGGCCTATTGGGTGGCTTATCCGCTCTGCACTTTCTATACGCAGCGCAACACAGGGCGTACGGATGCTTGGGACTACGACCCCTTGCTCTCAACGGAACAACAGCCCACGATGAAGAACGCAATAGAGCGCTATCAGCGCGGCCACCAGATACCGAGTGCTGACCGCTATGTGACAGAAGAAGCTAATAAGCAAACGTTCTACTACTCCAATATGACGCCGCAAGCAGGTGCTTTGAACGGCCAGGTATGGGCGCGGTTGGAAAGCGCGGTTCGCGGTTGGTCGTCGAACATCGATACGCTGTACGTCGTTACGGGAGCTATGCCCACCACGGCAAGTAACAGTTCAGTGACTTACGTTAGCGATAATAGCGGCAAAAATATTGCCGTACCCAAATACTACTTCAAAGCTCTCTGCCGCATTGATCGCTCAACGGGTGCGGCCTACACGATTGCCTTCAAGTTTGACCAAGGCAACCGCGGCACTACAAATGCGGGAACATCTGTGAGCTACTATTCGGCCAACTATATGGACTTCGCGCTCAGCGTGAGCGAGCTGGAAGAGCTTACAGGCTTCACATTCTTCCCCAGCATCCGACAACAGTACAAACTGACCTATGATGCTGGAAAATGGCAATAAGACAATAAAATTATAAACTAAATATCTACAAAAATGAGATTAAAGACCTTTATCCTGACAACAGGTGCAATGGCTCTGACTCTGGCTTCTTGTACGGAAGTAGAGGATCATAGCAATTGGGGTTATGGCACTGAGCCTAACTTTACTGCCTACGTGAGTGGAGGCACCTCTATCGGTAAGGCCGATTCCTGGACTACGGGAATCACCGCTGGCGTATTTATGAAAGCAGCCGGCAGCAAACTCTCCGAAGCCACTTCGTGCAACCGCGAATACCAACTTTCAGATCGCGGTAAGCTGACTGCTGCCAATGCAGATGCTACCATCCACTTCCCATTAGATGGCTCAAAGGTGGACTTCATTGCCTATGCGCCCTACAACGCATCTGCTGCAACAGGGTCTTTCACAGTATCGCTCAACGATCAGCAGGATCAATCGAAGCTCTACCTCATCCAATCGGATGATGCTACCAACTGTAGCGGTTTGAACACCGACCTAAAACTCGGCTTTGAGCACAAGCTTGCCAAAGTATTTGTAGTGGCGACGGCCGACAACGGTGTGACACTCAACAACATGTCAGTGACGCTGACAAATGCAGCCGTGGAAGGCACATACAACTTAGCCAACGGTGCATTTAAGAGCGTTTCAAAGACGGCAGACATTACGATGCCGGTCACTGGAAACCGCGCAGAGGGCACCGTGATACCCATGTCGACGACGAAGAGTAAGATTGTTGTCAATGTGAACGGAATGACAAAGGAATTCCCTATCAACAAAACGGCTTTCCTTGCTGGCAAGACCTACGCCCTCCCCGTAAAGGTGACGGCAAGTAACCTCACTGCTGATACCATACTATCAGGCAACTGGACAGAGAACCCAGGCGCCACTGTGGCTACTCCAACTCCCAACGTAGATGTACAATTCCAGAACGAAAAGGTTCTGTTTGAAGAGAACTTCGGCACAGCTGCCGTTACAAAGGTGGAAAACAGATGGCCGCTTGTGAGCAGCTTCACCGCGTGGTCTAACTCAACGCTCACCTTTAAGGATGTCAACAACACCCTCTCACTGCGTAACCACAGCAATACAAATGTAATTTGGTTCCCCAGTGGCAAGGATTCCGACTTCAGCATCAGCGGATTCGACACACAAGGTTATAAAAAGTTAATACTGACCTACGAACTCAATGCTAACCTTTACAACGCGGGAGAAGAGACGGACCTCGCGGCCATGACGGGAACGTTCAACGGTCAAGCCTTTGCTACACCATCGAAGATAGTAAAGAATCCCGATGACAAGAACACATTCACCACGATCTCTATCGAACTCCCCGTTAGTGCTGCAAATGCTACTTCAGAACTGCATTTCCTCAGCTCGGCAAATACCAACACGAAGGGACTCCGCTTAGCAAAGATCAAACTTGTTGGAACAAAATAAAAAAGATATTATGAACAGACGGAATATCCTTATTGGCGCACTGCTTTTCCCGTGTCTTATCTACGCACAGAAACCTGCGGAGAAAGCAGACTCCACCACTCAGGAAGACCTATCCTTAGTGGGAGTGGTCGACGCGAGTGTCTTCGACGCTGATGGAGAGGACGGCTCCAACGATGCCTCACAGGACATCAACACGACAGTACTCACCGCGCACGACATCTACCTCAATACAGCGGCTTACCAGCTCTCGCCCATGCGCTTCCGCAACAGAGGCTACAGCAACATCTATGAAGAGACATATATCAATGGTATGCCGTTCAATGATCAGCTCCGAGGTGTGTTCAACTACGCTTCAATCGGTGCGATGAATATCCTGACGCGCCATGGAGACCAGACAAACAACTCTATGCCTGGAGCGTTCACCTTCGGAACTATCGGCGGCGCGAACAACATTCTGATGCGCGCTGGCGACTTTGGCAGAGGTGGCCAAGCTACAGCTTCGTTCACCAACCGCAACTACTACTGGCGCGGTATGGCCCAACTGTCCACCGGCATGATGGACAACGGTTGGGCTGTGACAGGACTCATCGGCGGACGCTATTCGGGCGAAGGAAACATACAAGGAACTTTCTATCGCAACATTGCCTATGCGCTGCTCATTGAGAAGCAGTTGGCCGGCGGTCGTCACCGTTTCAACTTCACCACAATGGGTTCGCCCGTGGTTCGTGGCCAGCAAAGCGGTTCTCTGCAAGAGGTGTACGACCTCACAGGTAACAACCTCTACAACGCAAACTGGGGCTACCAGAATGGAAAGAAGCGTAACGCGAAAGTCGTTAAGGCTTTCGATCCCACAGCCATACTTAGCTACGAAGGCAAGCTGTCCGACAAAGTCACACTCAATACTGGCTTGAGCTTCCACTTTGGGAAGTACGGCAACACAGCCCTCAACTGGTTTGACGGAGCCGATCCTCGCCCCGACTACTACCGCTATCTTCCTTCTTACTTCGCCGTTAATGGCAACACAGAAGCAGCAGCGTACTATGAGCAACTATGGAGAAGCGGCGACACAAGCTTTACGCAGGTGAATTGGGACCACATGATTGCGGCCAACCGCCAGAACGTGATGAACGGAAACGGACAGGCTATTTATTTAGTGAATGAGCGCCGCAGCGACCTTTATGAGACTACACTCAATGCTACTCTCACTGCTCAACTCACTAAACATAACAAACTGACTGCGGGCTTGCTCGGCCGAAACACCGTGAGTCACCAATTTGTGAAAGTGGACGACTTGCTCGGCGCAAACTATGTGCTCGACATTGATAAGTACTCCGACACGGACTATCCCGGTGATAACGACCAACGTCAGAAGGATCTCCGCCACCCGAACCGTCGTGTTTACGAAGGCGGTATTATCGACTACGACTTCAAACTTCATGTCAACAGCCTTCGCGGTTGGATCAACAACCAGTATTCAAAAGGCCACTGGGACGCTTATTATGGTGTTCAGCTGACTTATACGGATTTCTTCCGCGATGGTAAAATGCAGAACGGCCACCATGCTAACAATTCCTACGGCGTAGGTGCTCGTCACAACTTTACTGATATTATGCTGAAAGGTGGTCTGACTTACAAACTCAACGGACGTCACCTCTTCCAGGTCAATACAATGTACGGAACCATTGCTCCTCTGGCCAACGACGCTTATATCTCTGCTCGCTACAGCGATGAAACGCCACAAGGCCTCAAGAGTAGCCGTATCTTCCATATTGATGCCAGCTATCTTTTCTCAACGGCGAAAGTACAGGGCCGTATTAGCGTGTTCAACACAAGCTTCTTCGACCTGACAGAACGTTCCACCTACTACTACGATGGGGTTACGATGGTCAACCAAGTACTTACGGGCGTCCACAAAGTACACCGCGGCGTAGAAGCAGCAGCTTCTTACAAACTCGACGACCATTGGACGCTGAGCGCAGCAGGAACTGTTTCTCAGTACTACTATGCTAACAATCCAGAAGGCCAGTTCTCCACCGACAACGGTAAGAGCCTTGCCGACTATGCCGTATCTGAGACCGAAAAGGTTTATATGCGCCACGTCATGGTGGGAGGTGTTCCTCAGTTGGCAGGAACTATCGGTGCTCGCTACTTCATCAATTATTGGTTCCTCGGCGCAAATATCAATATGTTTGGGCGCAACTTCATCAGCGCAAGCCCTGCGCGCCGCGTTTCCTCTCGTTACAATGGTAACTCGCAGGCAAATACGCCCGCAGTGACGCCTAATAATCAATACTATGATGCCTACCGCCAATTCACACATCAGGAGATGTTCGACGGTGGCTGTACTGTAGATCTCTCTATCGGTAAGATGATTTATGTGGGTCGCTCTAAATCGATCAACGTGAACCTCTCGTTCAACAACATCTTCAACAAGAAGGACGTGAAGACTGGCGGATTCGAGCAGGGACGTATCAACCTGACGAAGCCCTCCCTCTTCGCCAACAAGTACTTCTACATGCAAGGCTTCAACTGCTTCTTCAACGTGAGCTACAAGTTCTAAATCAGTAACAACAATAAAACAACAAAAGAATATGAAACTTATTAGCAAACTTTTGTGCCTCTCGGCAATGCTCTTCGCCTTTGCGTCCTGCGACAAAGACTATGAGCTCCCCCCTCTCACTGAGCCGACATACACTCTGCCCGCTGACGCCAAGACCGTCACTATTGCAGAATTGCGCACCCTTACGAAGGCTGCCACCAAAGACGTTCCCGTGACCATCACAGATAGCATCTGGCTGAAAGCACGCGTGAGCGCGGACGATCGTTCAGGCAACGTCTACAAGCAGATCCTGTTGCAGGACGAAACAGGCGGCATCAGCTTCCTCGTAGACCAAAGCAGCGTTTACACCGACTATGCTGCCGGACAGGAAGTATATGTATCGCTCAAGGGCCTTTGCGTAAGCGTTTACGGCGATGAGCAACAAATCGGTCATCCCAAAGGCTATCTCTATCGCACACCTTATGAAGCCTTCAAGAAGCACGTCTTCAAGAACCGTTGGGCCGATGAAAGCCTCATCAACATCAAGGATTTCTCTGATTTCTCCAAACTCTCCGAAGCAGCCGATGCTAACAAGTTCACGCTTGTTCGTCTGACGGGCGTACACTTCGCAGATGGCGGTAAGCTCAACTATGCTGAGGCAAGCGGTTACGGCTCTCGCAACCTCGTAGATGCCAAGGGCAACACCATTGTTGTGCGCACATCCAACTTCGCCGACTTTGCAGCCACGAAGCTGCCTGTTGGAACAGGCACTGTTGTAGCTATCTTGGGCCGCTTCAACGGCGCATGGCAGCTCACAATTAGCAACATCAAGGACGTTTATGGCTTTGATGGTGTTCAACCCAGCACCACTCCAGGCACTGGCGGCACTACCGGCGGCGGCGGTACTACACAGCCGGCTGGCACAGAGACAACAGCGTTCACTGAGACCTTTGCACAGAGCCAAGGCCAGTTCACAATCGAAGACAAGGTTAAAGACCCAGCCGTTAGCAACGTTTGGCAGTGGAGCGACAAGTATGGCATGAAAGCTACGGCCTTTATCAGCGGCAACAACCATGCTGTAGAGAGCTGGCTTATCTCTCCTGTCATCGACTTGACGGGCTACCAGAACGCAAAACTCACCTTTGAGCACGCCGGCAAGTACTTCGGCACTGTTGCTGACGAAGCTATGGTAATGGTGAAAGGAACGAGCGGTGCTTGGACTAAAGTTGCCATCGACCAATATCCCTCTGGTTGGGACTACATCACAGCCAGCGCAGATCTCACGGCATATAAAGGCCAGAAGATTCAGGTTGCTTTTGCTTACAAGAGCACAGCTACTAAAGCCGGTACATGGGAGCTGAAGAATGTAAAAGTTTCTGGTGCGAAATAATCAATAATGCTTACAGCTCCTCAGTTCGTCCCATGCGGCAGGACCGAGGAGCTTAACACTCTATAGTTTATGACACGGAAAATTCTGTTCATACTCCTCGCCCTTTTCACGGCAACGAGCATCACGGCACAGAAGCGCTACGGTATCTACTCCGTTGCCTTCTACAATCTTGAGAACCTCTTCGACACAGAGGACGATCCCAACAATCCAGGCGATAACGATTTTCTGCCAACAGGGCCCTATCAGTGGACACCTGAGAAATACCAGCAGAAGCTCCACAACATCGCCAAGGTCATCGGAGAGATGGCGCGCGAGCACTGCCCCGGAGGCCCCGCCCTCATAGGGGTGGCCGAGGTGGAGAACACACGCGTTCTCGAAGACCTTTGTAACACCGAGCCGGTGAAGGCTATGGGACTGAAAGTGGTGCATTATGAAAGCCCCGACCATCGAGGTATTGACACGGGCCTCCTTTATAATCCTCGCTTGTTCCGTCTCACAGGCAGCAATGCCCATCACACAATGCGCGAAGGCCGTGTGAGCCACACGCGCGATATTCTGGAAGTGGACGGCATCTTAGCTGGCGAACCAGTAAGTATTCTCGTTGGCCACTGGCCCTCGAAATATGGTGGAGCAGCTGTATCTGTGCCGCTCCGCGCCAATTCTGCTCGCCAAACTCTGGCCGTTGCCGACAGCATTCGCAAGGCGAATCCGATGGCAAAAGTTATCGTAGTGGGCGACCTCAACGACAACCCCAACGACAAGAGCTGTGCGGAGGTATTTGGAGCTAAGCGCACGCAGAAGGAAACACCTACTGACGGTTACTTCAATGCTACTTGGCCGCTCTTCGATAAAGGTATCGGCACACTCTGCTATCAAGATGTTTGGGGCCTCTACGACCAGCAAATCATTTCGGGCAACTTCCTCGGGAAAGACTACTCCTCACTGAAGTTCTGGAAGGCACAAGTGTTCAACCCCTCCTATATGATTACGCCCACAGGTAAGAAGAAGGGTTATCCGCTACGTTCGTTCGACGGCTCTCGCTGGCAGAATGGTTTTGCGGACCACTTCCCCACCATTACCTACTACATGAAGGAGCTCAAATAAGAGACTTCCTCCTGAAGATTAAAAGCACCCGCCAACGTGGGTGCTTTTTTGTTGGGTGGAAAGCTCTTGAACTGGTCCGACCAGTCGGACGGGTCTGACTCTTCCGACTGGCCGGATTGCCCCGATAAGCAGCTCTCTCAACAGAATCTCGGACCAGTCCGACCAGTCCGACTTGTCCGAGAGCACCTAAAACCTCCTGAAAAATTGACAGGAGCTTTTCTTCTAAAAGATGGAGAAATTCTTCGGGTGATGCTTTCTACCAAAATCTCTGCGGTATTTTTTCTCTTTCGAGAAAGAAAAATCAGTCGAAATCCTGCGGAAAGCGGAGATTTCGAGGGATTTTCGCATTTTTTCGACCGATTTTGATAAAACTCTCCCCTATCCTCCTCGTTAGCCTCCTTATTCTGTCGGCGGACGCAATAAGGATGTCAGCCGACAGCCTTATTGTGCTGACAAATACAATAAGGAAAAACGCGCACAGGAAGGGAATCTTTTTCGCTCTCTCCATTGAACGCGCAGTTTCGAGCCATTCTCAGAGGCGGAAAATAAGAATTGTATTGACAAAGAACAAAGAAAGCGACCAGCCAGAAGCAGAAGGTGCTCGATGGCTAGTCGCTACGCGTGGTACCCCCACTGAGAATCGAACTCAGATCTAATCTTTAGGAGAGACTTGTTCTATCCATTGAACTATGAAGGCAGAGCTTTTGTGTTTCGAGCGCGAAGTTAAGGAATTTCAATTATAATATTTGTCGTAATGCTTTTTTTTTCTTTTCTTTGCCCCCGCAAAAATCATATTATAAACCATCTAAACACATCTACAGTATGTCAACTCTGACACTTGTCATTGTTATCACTTTCGTACTGGGCTATCTCGGTATCGCCCTCGAAAGCTCGCTCAAAGTGAATAAGGCAGCCCTCGCACTCCTCATGTGTGTGCTCTGCTGGACACTCTTCTCTCTCGCTCCTGAAACGTTTATCAGTGGTTTCCACGGACTCGACTTCTTGAAAGAAGCAGGCAGCGCCACGGCAGCTATGGGCAACCTGCTGAAAGAACATCTTGGCGAAACGAGCGAAACGCTCTTTTTCTTGATGGGTGCTATGACCATTGTGGAAATCGTTGATACCAACGGCGGTTTCAACTTTGTGCGCGACACGCTCAGTACGCGTTCTAAACGCAAACTACTCTGGCGCATCGCTCTGATGACTTTTGTACTGAGTGCCATACTCGACAATCTGACCACGAGCATTGTAATGGTGATGGTATTACGCAAACTAATCAACGATCCAAAGGACCGTTTGATTTACGCTTCGCTCATCATCATTGCAGCCAATTCGGGCGGTGCTTTCTCCCCCATTGGCGACGTCACCACTATCATGCTCTGGGTGGGCAACTACATCACCACGGCGGGCGTTATGAAGGAAATCTTCATCTGCTCACTCACGTCGATGATTGTCCCTGCTCTCATCTTGCAGTTCAGCCTGAAAGGCGAATTGGCACAACCTGAAAGCGCATCGGAAGGCGATGCGCTCGATTTTAGCCGCAGAGAGCGCATGATTGTGTTCTTCTTGGGCGTGGGCGGACTTATGTTTGTCCCCGTGTTCCGCTATCTGACAGATCTCCCTCCCTATATGGGTATTTTGCTCGTATTGAGCTTGCTGTGGTTCACAACGGAGATGTTCTACCGTTCGAAACACGAAATCCACGACAACATGAAGAAACGCGTGACTAAGTTGCTCACGAAGATCGACTTCGCCACTATCCTCTTCTTCCTCGGTATCTTGATGGCCGTTAGCTGCTTGCAAGAAGTGGGCGTATTGGAGGGACTGGGCCTGTGGCTTAACGACGTGAGCGGCAACAACCACTACCTGGTGACGGGCGTTATCGGCGTGATCAGTTCGATTGTGGACAACGTGCCTCTCGTGGCTGGCTGCATGCACATGTACCCCATCGCGCCAAGTGGAGATATGGCCGTGGACGGCATCTTCTGGCAACTTCTGGCCTACTGCGCCGGCGTGGGCGGTTCGATGCTCATCATCGGGTCGGCAGCAGGCGTCATCGTCATGGGACTTGAGAAAATCAGCTTTGGCTGGTATCTGAAGAACATCACCTGGATTGCCTTCGTGGGCTACCTTGCCGGTATCCTCGAATACTGGGTGGAGCGCACCTTCATCTTTGTGAACTAACACAAACACAACAACGTTATGAAAAAAAGTTTCTTTTCACTCGTTCTGCTCCTTTTGATGGCAGCAGCACCCGCCAAGGCCGGTATCGAATTTGGTGTGCTGACAGGCATGAACATGAGTAAGGTAAACTTCCATAACTTCAACAAGAACTTCGATTCGGCCAATCGCTATGGCTGGTTCTTCGGTCCGAAGATCAACTTCTGCCAGTTGGGCTTCGGCGGCGATGCAGCTGTTGTTTATAGTCAGCTTCGCATGAACTTGGACGATAACTACAGCAAAACTTTCTGCTCGATTGAGATTCCGATAAATGCCCGCTACACCGTTGGTTTAGGCCATCTGGCCAGCATTTATGTGGCTTCAGGTCCTCAGCTTGGCTTTAATGTTTGCGGCAAAGAATGGAACTGGAAAAGCTTTACTACGCCCGAGAACAACGTGCTGAGTAGCACATTCACCCGCAAGAATATGAACGTGAGCTGGAACTTTGGTGCAGGCGTGAAAGTCTTCAAACATCTCGAAGCAGGCCTCAACTACAACCTCATGTTGTCCAGATATGCCAACCCTATCAAGGAGATAACGGGGCAAAACGTTAATGCTTCAGACTATCATTTCCACACCAACACAATCTCTTTTCGCGTGGCCTATCTCTTTTGATAATAATAACGCTGGCTCGGAGAATTGCCATCACCGCTCGCAGTGGTAGTAAAGCTCCGCGCCTCTTATATGAAAAAAATATGATACGAGTAAACTGTTTCTTCAAGGCTAATGAGGGAAAATACAACGATGCCCTCGAAGCTGCCATTGCCCTTGTTGCCGCATCGCAACAAGATGAAGGCGTAGTGTCTTACGACTGTTTCGAAAGTGCCACACGTGGCGAAATCTTTCTGATTTGTGAAACATGGAAAGACAAAGCTGCTCTCGAAGCCCATATGCAAACTCCTCACTTCAAGGAATATGTGGGTCAGCTGGAGGCAGCTGGTATGCTGAAAATCGAACAATTCGAATTCTAAGTACTGCCGAGCCAGCGACCAGCAGGTTGCAGTAGTCAGCAAGTATAGAGAAAAGAGAGAGCAAGCCCTTACGAGGTTTTACTCTCTCTGCTTTTTTCATCAATAATCCATACAGACTATTCAGTATCACAGAAAAAGACAACAATTCTATAAAGAATACTAAAAAAATTGCATACTGCATTTTTTTCTACTAACT
>CAUSYJ010000028.1:0-13292 GCA_963535845.1 uncultured Alloprevotella sp. | reverse complement strand
TGTATATTCTCTTCTAAGCTTCTATTTAGCTAAAGCTTTTGTTTTTTTAAGAAGTATAAGTGATAAAAAGATACCTGCAACAAGTTGTATCCTCTTATCTATAAGGGGAATGAGCCTTTATTGATTGTTATGCTTTGTCAGTTGGTGATGACCATCGCATTATTGCCGTATTGGATGTGGTATTGATAGAGTTTCTTATCCTTTTCGCTTTGCGCATTTTCCACCACGGCGCCTTCGTTGGCAAGGCTGTAGATGCGTCGGCACCTACTGCAATGGACGAGGGTGGCATCCTGCGTAGAGAATTCCAAGGAACGTTGGATGAAAGAAGAAGCGTAGCAATTGGGGCATACGAGATCGTAGGCCACCAGTCCTTTGCCAGAGAGCGTTGCCGTGGGAAGCTGACCCACGATAAAGCCGGCGATAAACTGCGGCATACCGTAGGATTTGTCAGCTGCCGAGAGATTCTGGCGCGACCGCTCGCCCGCGGTGTTCATATAGTCCACATAGTTCATACTTCCCGAGAAACGGATGGTGCAGAACACACCGCTGTTGGGAGCTAAGGCGTGCATCAGAGCCGGAGCTCCTGCCACGTTGGCACAACGATAGAAAGCGCGCACGCGAGCATACTCCGGCGTGGACGAACACGCCGAGAGTAAAAAGAGGACCGCAAGCGTCACCGCCCAACTCCAATGGCGCATCATGGCAGTATGCTCAAGATGTTGGCCAACCCATCGGCAGCCTGCTGGAGAGGTTTTGCCACCATGCCTTTCATAAACATATTGACTTCCGCCCCTACAGTGACGCGGAGTTTGCTGGAGTAAGCATCCGTTGGGAGCATCTGAATCCAGATTGTCAAGGGGATGGGGCTGCCTTCGCTCCCCAGCTTGACGAGTTTGGGATCTTCGCGCTCCACCACGCGGAACGTGATTTTTCCCACAGGTGTTGTGAGTAAGATGGCGTCCTCCGTAAATTCTACGTTCTGAAACTGCTGGCGAGCCTGCTCCAACTTGTCGGCGGGCAACTCTGCCGCCATGCGCTCTTGTACGGTGGGATCGGAGAGACGCTCTTTGATGCCCTCGAGATTGCGTAGGTTGCTGAAACGTTCGTATAGTTGCTGCTGCGGCTGCGCCACATTTTTCACTTCGCTTTCATATTTGCTTAATCCCATATTCTTATTGTGTTTGTTGGGCGGCAAAGATAATAAAAAGATACGAGGAATAAGGAAACGGACACAATAAGCCCCTTCCACCACTCCATAAGAGTGCGCGGAAGGGGCTATATGATGATAAAGAATTGCTCACTCATCGGGCTGAACCTACCCCGTGGGAGGGGCGGACATCTGAATCTTTCCCGACGAAAGAATGAGGCGACGGCTTATTTCTTGCCCCAGTTGGCGGGATCTTTGCGCCAATCGTGGAGCAGGGGAACTTGTTGCTCGCTGATATATCCCGTTTGGAGAGCCGTTTCCACCACTGCTTCGTAGTTGGTCAGCGTGGTGAGTTCGACATTAGCCTCCTCGAACGCCTTGCGAGCCACTTCGAAACCGTAGGTATAGCTGGCCACCATGCCAAGCACCTCGCAACCGTGGTCGCGCAAAGCCTGCACAGCCTTCAAACTACTGCCGCCCGTGGAAATCAAGTCCTCCACCACGACAACTTTAGCACCAGGAGCCACTTGTCCCTCAATGAGATTCTGCATTCCATGATCTTTGGGTTTTGAACGGACATAGCTGAAGGGGAGTCCCAGTTCGTCGGCCACAAGAGCACCTTGCGCGATAGCCCCCGTAGCCACGCCAGCCACAGCCTCAGCGTTAGGGTAAGTTTCGAGGATGAGGCGACACAATTCGAGTTTCACGAAAGAGCGCACGTCAGGGAAGGCGAGCACTTTGCGGTTGTCACAATAGAACGGAGAGAGCCAGCCGCTGGCCCAAGTGAAGGGAGCTTCGGGTTGCAGTTTGATAGCTTCAACTTGAAGCAGTTTTTGAGCAAAAAGATGTGCGAGTTTTTGCATAACGGATAGTGTTATTAGTGATGTTGAGGCAAAGTTACACAATTTTTCTTAGGAGAGCAGAATATCAGTCCGCGGTGGCGATTCTCTTTTATGGAAACTTCGACGATTAGGAGCAGCAGGACGATTGAGAAAAACTTTTTTCAGAGAAAACAGATGAGGTGGACTATTGGGCGTTTCTCTTTTCTCTCAGCGCCTTGACCATGTCCTGAGCAGCGTGTTCGGGAGCGCCGGGTTGCCCGAGAATCTTGGCCATTCGCTCATAGCCCTGCAACTGCCCTTCGCGGCAACTGCCGTTGGGGAGAATAGACTCCAGTTGGCGGCGAACATTCCTCACGTTCATTTCATCGGCCACGAGTTCGGGTACAATCTCTTCGCCGCCCACCAGATTGACCAAAGAGACGAAAGGAACTTTCAAAAAGAGGCGACGCAGTAGGCGGAAGAGCGGCCCCAAAGTGATGTAGTAGCACACCACTTGCGGAACGCGGAACAGAGCCGTTTCGAGCGTGGCTGTCCCAGAGGTGACGAGAGCCGCCGTTGAGCGCGACAGCAACGCATAAGTCTGATTCTCCACCAGTTTCACTCTGCTGCGCTCCACGCCCGACGCACTGATGATGCGCTCATAGAAATCGAGCGGCAAAGCTGGAGCAACGGCAATCTCAGCCAGCATATCGCGCTCCGCAAGTACGGGAGCAGCCGCTAAGAGCATACGCGAGAGATTGTCCGCCACCTCTTGTCGCCTGCTGCCAGGCAACAAAGCGAGGGTGCGTCCGTTGGGAGCAGGCAGTCCGTGCTGACGGACAAAAGCATTCACCTCATCCATGGTGGGATTGCCTACATAAGTGATGGGATAGTTGTGTTTCCGTTTGAAATAGTCTACCTCAAACGGCAGAATAGAATAAAGGCGGTCGATGTCGCGCCGGATATTTTTGATACGCCGCTCCTTCCAAGCCCAGATTTTAGGGGAGATATAATAGAACACAGGGCAGATTTGCTCCGCGTGAACAAAGCGCGCGATGGAGAGATTAAAGCCCGGATAGTCCACCAGTATGACCACATCCGGCCGATAAGCTCTGATCTGCTCCTTGCACTGCCGCATCCCGCGCAAGATAGTGCGAGCGTGGAGCAATACAGGAATAAAGCCCATATAAGCCAAGTCTTCGTAGTGGCGCAAGCATCCCGGCGCAACGGCCTGCATATTGTTTCCACCATAATATTGGAACTCAGCTTCGGGATCTTCAGCTTGCAGAGCTTTCATCAAATGGGCCGCGTGTAAATCTCCGCTGGCCTCACCAGCAATTAGGAAGTAGCGCATAAGGGATTGCTTGTTATCTCGGACGAGTCGGACTGGTCCGACCAGTCCGACCAGTCTGAGGGAAAATTAAAACAAACTTTTCAGCATCGGCATCAAGCGTGTGGCTGTGTTGTCGAGGGTTGTCGGCGTAATAGCTACATAGCCGTGGGAGAGCGCCCAGCGGTCAGTGTCGGTCGCATTAGGCTCTAATTCTTGGCAGTTGCCTACGAGCCAATACCAGTTGCCACTACGCCCAGCATTGTCTAAATCTTTGATATCTTTTTCCCAACGACTTCGCGCCATCCTACAAATGCGAACTCCCTCAAATTTAGGACATTTGGGGAAGTTTACATTCAAACAAGTGAATTCTGGCAGACCCACCATGAGAGCCTTCATCGTGATGTCGATCAGATAAGGGCGCAAAGGCGTGAAATCAGCTTTTGCACTCATATCACAAAGCGAGAAAGCCACAGCAGGGAGACCCTGCATGGCAGCTTCCTGCACCACGCCCATAGTGCCCGAATAATGAGCGTTTACGCTGGAATTGTCACCATGGTTTATACCGCCAATCACGAGATCTGGGCGGCGTTCGATGTAGCGATTAAGAGCCAGTTTGACACAGTCCGTTGGCGTGCCAGAACAAGCATAAACCGTCAGGCCCGGTTCCTTGCGAATGAGGACGGCATGAATGGGGTGGGCCGATGTGATGGCAGTGCTGAATCCCGACCGCGGGCCGTCGGGAGCTACCACTAACAAATCGGCCACGGACTTGAGCGTGTCGATCAAAAAGTTAATGCCACCAGCTTGGTAGCCATCATCGTTGGAGATAAGAATATAGGGTCTATTTTCTGTCATAAAAAAAGAAACAAATCCCGTAAGCGAACCGACGGGCGAAAGGTTATCGTTCCACAAAAAAACGTTGCAAAAATACTAAAAAAGGCTATTATCCATGAGTGTTCCACGATTATTTGTTATTTTTGCGACCTAAATAACGAATTGGAACCCATGGGAAAAATCATCGCAATAGCGAACCAAAAAGGCGGTGTTGGAAAGACCACCTCTTCGATGAATCTGGCTGCCTCTCTGGCAACGCTCGAAAAGAAAGTTCTCCTCATCGACGCTGACCCGCAAGCCAACGCCTCTTCCGGATTAGGTGTTAACCTCAACGAGATAGACACGTCTATCTACGAGTGTATTGTGAATCGCGGCGACATACGCGAAGCCATTTACACAACCGAAATTGAGGGGCTGGATGTGGTTCCTTCCCATATCAATTTGGTAGGGGCTGAAGTGGAGATGCTCAACTTCAAAAAACGCGAGTACACAATCTCCGAGCTTCTCAAACCCGTCAAAGACCTCTATGATTATATTCTCATCGATTGTAGTCCTTCGCTAGGACTGATCACGGTCAACTGTCTCACGGCTGCGGACTCTGTCATCATTCCCGTGCAGTGCGAATACTTTGCCTTGGAGGGAATCAGCAAATTGCTGAACACAATCCGCATCATCAAGAAGAAGCTCAATCCCAGATTAGAGATAGAGGGTTTCCTCCTAACGATGTACGACAGTCGCCTGCGTTTGGCCAATCAGATCTACGACGAAGTGAAGCGCCACTTCCAGGAACTGGTGTTCAAGACCGTTATTCAGCGCAATGTGAAGCTCTCCGAAGCGCCCAGCCATGGTTTGCCGGCCATTCTCTACGATGCGGAATCCACTGGTTCAAAGAACCATTTGTCGCTGGCCCGCGAACTCATCGAGCGAGAGAAACAAACGAGCGAGAAGTAAAGCATCCTCAGAGAAAGGCTTATCGGGACGGTTCGCCTCTTTAGCTCATCTGAGAATAGAACAAAAGAAAAAAAACAATGCCAGTACACAAGAAATTCCCCGCATTGGGTCGAGGCCTCGACGCCTTGATTGATACGGCCGACGAAATACACACCAGCGGCAGTTCGTCTATCAACGAAATCCCCGTTGACAGGATTGTCCCCAACCCCAACCAGCCCCGTCATGAGTTTGACGAAGACGCGCTGGAGGAGTTGGCAGAAAGCATCCGCCAGTTGGGCATCGTTCAGCCCATCACACTGCGACAGATGGACGACGAGAGCTATGAGATTATCGCCGGTGAGCGGCGTTGGCGCGCTTCAAAGTTGGCAGGTCTTACAACAGTTCCCGCCTACGTCCGCACCGCCAACGATGAAAATATGATGCAAATGGCGCTGGTGGAGAACATCCAGCGCGAAGACCTCAACGCCATTGAGGTGGCGTTGGCTTACCAAAAGCTCATCGAGCAGTACCACCTCACGCAGGAGGAACTGAGCGAGAAAGTGGGTAAGAGGCGGGCCACGGTGGCCAACGCCTTGCGTCTCCTCAAACTTCCCGCCCCTGTGCAGCTGGCTCTGCGCAATAAATCCATCGACCAAGGCCATGCCCGCGCCATTCTCGGAGCACAAGAGCCCAGCGTGATGCTGAGACTTTTCAAAGAAGTGCAGGAACGGGGCTACAGCGTTCGACAAGTGGAAGAAATGGTAAAGGCCCTCAACGCTGGCGAGACTGTGAAGAGCGGTCGGCACCAGTTGAGCAACCGCAAGAACCGCTTGCCTGAAGAATACAACGAACTAAAAGGTCGGCTCAGCGACTTCTTCCAAACCAAGGTGCAGATGACTTGCTCACAGCAAGGCAAAGGCAAAATCACTATCAACTTCGGCAACGAAGAAGAATTGGAGAAAATCATCGCTATGTTCGACAAGATGAGAAGTTAGGCCTTTGGCCACTCCTACAACAATGACGAAAACGCTATCGCAATACATCCTCATTATTTTGGTCGCCGCTTTCCTTGCACCTGCGAAGGGAGCGGCGCAAGCACGTCTTATTGTGGACGACTCCACAAAGGTCTCGTCCGTGAAAGCTATCAGCAAAAAAGCCAAGAAGCAGCAGAAAGCCATTGAGGCAGAAATGCTGAAGGGCGAAACCATTGAGATGCTGACCGACACGGTCAAGAAGGCACAAGAGGGGAAGCTGCCAGCCGACACGGCGCGCCTGCGAAAGATGGCGGAAAGCGTTATGAAGGAGAATCTCAAAAAAGCCGCCAACGCTGCCTTTGTTCCCGATCCTAAGCGCGCCCTCTGGTTGGCACTTGTGTGTCCAGGTGCGGGACAAATCTATAATCGCAAATACTGGAAACTGCCTATCTTCTACGGTGGTTTCTTGGGGTGTACTTACGCCCTCATGTGGAACCAGCAGATGTATCGCGACTAT
This sequence comes from uncultured Alloprevotella sp., assembly GCA_963535845.1. GTDB lineage: Bacteria > Bacteroidota > Bacteroidia > Bacteroidales > Bacteroidaceae > Alloprevotella. The sequence continues at coordinate 6,736 of CAUSYJ010000028.1, read as the reverse complement.
TCGCAAGCCTATCTGGACATTATGGACGACGACCCAAACACAAAGTCGTATCTGAATATGCTTCCTCCCAACTACGATATCACGGGGAAGGAAGAACGCTTCAAAACCATCTTCAAAAACCGCAAAAACCGCTATCGCCGTTATCGCGACATGAGTATCTTTGCCTTCGTGGGCGTTTACGCCTTAAGCGTGATCGACGCCTATGTAGACGCTCAGCTCTCTGTGTTCGATATTTCGCCCGACTTGAGTATGCAGCTCCAGCCGGCCGTTATCCAGCAGTCGACACCTCTGATTCGCCAAACTTCCTACGGCATCGGTTGTAGTTTTAATTTCTAACCCCAACGAACATCTTTACGTTGGGTCACAGCCCCCTTAGCATTGTGGGGCACACGCTAAAGAACAGTATGAACAAAATCAACAAGATATTTCTCACATTGGCTCTGACGGTTCTTCCCGCAGGCCTCGCAGCACAAAGCGAAATCACAGTTCACGACTCCATTACCAACCGTGATGAAGTCTTCGACATACCCGAAGGTATGAATAGCAACGAGAGTGTCCAACTTCAGAAATGGTTGGCCAAAAAGTATCTCTACGTTGACACTACCGCAACCACCTCAAACTATAATGTGACATACGCTCCGGAGGTGTACCGCGAGCGATTACAACGCTTGCCCTACAAAATGGAGATGCCCTACAATCCCATCGTGCAGAAGTTCATCGACCGCTACACAGAGGAGTTGCGCAACAAGGTGAGCTATATGCTCGGTGCTGGCAACTATTATATCCCCATCTTCGAGGCAGCACTCGACGCCTACGGCCTACCGCTCGAACTGAAATATCTGCCCGTTGTTGAATCAGGTCTCGACCCAACGGCCATCAGCCATGCTGGAGCCGCCGGCCTCTGGCAGTTTATGATCACTACAGCCCGCCGCTACGACCTGAAGATAAACAGTCTCGTTGATGAGCGCATGGACCCCTACAAAGCCAGTTGGGCTGCCGCCAAGTATCTCAAAGACCTCTATAATATTTATGGCGATTGGAATCTCGTCCTCGCGGCCTACAATGCCGGCCCTCAGCAAGTGAGCAAGGCCATTCGCCGCACTGGTGGCGAGCGCGACTATTGGAAAATTTATCCCTACCTGCCCAATGAAACACGTGGCTATGTGCCCGCATTCATAGCTGCTAACTATGTGATGAACTACTACTGCGACCACAACATCGCACCGATGAAGAGTCGCTATCCGATACTGACGGACACGGTGCTCGTTGACCGCACGCTCCACATGCAGCAGGTGGCCGAACTTTGCAAAGTCGACATCGAAATTGTTCGCGCACTCAATCCGCAGTACAAAACAGATATTATTCCGGGACTCTCTGCCCTCTCCTCGCTCACCCTACCTCAGGACGCCACAGAACGGTTTATCGACTTGCGCGATAGTGTCTACAACTACCGCGCGGATGAACTCTTGACGCAGCGTGCCGAAGTGGAAGTGGACGAAACAGAGGCACCGCGCACCACACGCAGTCGCTCCAGCCGTGCAGACCGACAGGAGATAACGTCCTCCAGCAACCGCGAGAGCAGAGCGGAGGCACGCCGCCACACGCGCAGTACGCGCCACAGCCGGACTGATGAGCGCGACGACAATCGCAGCAACAGCAAGAGCGGCAAGCGTAAAGGACGCCACAGCAAGACGGCAGATACCAAGAGAACAAAGAAAACCGAGAAAAACTCCTCTACAACGGTCAAGAAAGGTGACACACTCTCCGACATCGCTAAGCGCAACAACACCACAGTAGAGAAGCTCAAGAAAAAGAACAAGATCTCTGGTTCGAAAATCAAACCCGGACAAAAACTCAAGGTGAAATAAGCAACGGCACAACCACTTCGAGCCATTTCTCCACCCCTTAATTTCACAATCATGATGACCGACACGACGAAAAAACTTACACCTCAGGAGTTGAAAGATGAGGAAATGATCAGTGCAGCCTTCCAAAAGTTGCTCGATACCTATCTGGCCACCAACCACCGCAAGAAAGTGGATGTCATCACCAAGGCTTTCAATTTTGCCAAACAGGCCCACAAAGGTGTGCGCCGACGTTCGGGAGAGCCATACATACTCCATCCCATCGCCGTTGCGCAAATAGCCTGCGAAGAGATAGGCTTAGGCTCCACTTCAATCTGTGCTGCCCTGCTCCACGATGTGGAAGAGGACACCGATTATACTAATGAGGACCTCTCCAACCTCTTTGGTCCGAAAGTGGCCAATATCGTGGAGGGACTCACCAAGATCTCTGGTGGCATCTTCGGCGACCGCGCTTCGCTACAAGCCGAGACTTTCAAGAAGCTCCTGCTCACGATGAGCGACGACATACGCGTAATCCTCATCAAAATCAGCGACCGCCTCCACAATATGCGCACCCTTTCGTCCATGCTGCCCTCAAAGCAGTATAAGATTGCGGGCGAAACGCTCTATATCTACGCCCCGTTGGCCGACCGCTTAGGTCTCAACAAAATCAAGACAGAACTGGAGGATCTGAGTTTCCGTTACGAGCATCCAGAGGAATATAAAATGATTGAGGACATGCTGGCGTCCACACAGGCCGACCGCACTTCAATCTTCGACAACTTTGTGCCGCCCATCCGCGAACTGCTCGACGGCATGGGCTTCAAGTATCAGATTCAGCAGCGCATAAAGACGCCTTATTCCATCTGGAATAAGATGCAGAACAAACACGTGGCGTTCAACGAAATCTACGATATTCTGGCCATTCGCATTGTCTACGTTCCGCTCGATCGCAAGAAAGAAATCGACGAGTGCTTCAGCATCTATGCGGGCCTAACGAAAATCTATCGTCCTCATCCTACGCGCTTCCGCGACTGGCTCTCATCGCCCAAGGCCAATGGCTATCAAGCTCTCCACAACACGTTTATGTCGGCACAAGGTAAATGGATTGAAGTGCAAATCCGTTCCGACCGCATGAACGATATTGCCGAGCAGGGCTTTGCGGCTCACTGGAAATATAAGGATAAGGATGCCGACTACGACGAGAATGAACTCGACAAATGGCTCGACTCCATCAAAGAAATCCTCGACGACCCGCAGCCCGACACGCTTGATCTGCTCGACACCATCAAGCTCAACCTCTTCTCTAAAGAAATCCTCGTCTTCACGCCGAAAGGTGAAATCAAGACCATGCCCAACAACGCCACGGCTCTCGACTTCGCCTTCCATATCCACTCCTTCCTTGGCACCCACTGCTTTGCGGTGAAGGTCAACCATAAACTCGTGCCGCTGAGCTACCGCCTCAAGAGCGGCGACCAAGTGGAGATTCTCACCTCCCGCGAGCAACAAGTGAAGCCCGAATGGCTCAATTTTGCCACTACGGCTAAGGCGCGCGGAAAGATTCAAGCCATCTTGCGTCGTGAGAACCGCGAGAAGATGCGCATCGGTGAGGAACGCCTTGCAGCTTTCTTTAAGGAGCAAGATATTGAAGCCACAAGTACCAATATCGACATCCTGCGCCGTTTCCACGAATTGGCCGACCGCGATGAATTGGCACTGGCATTGGGGGGCAACAAAATTGAGCTGGGACAGTCCGATGTGGATGCCCTCACTGGGAAAGTACGCAAAACGGGCTGGCGACGCTATGTGCCGTTCATTGGACCTAAGAAGCAAGCGGAGGTCAACTCCACGGATGTGGAGGACTTTGTGCGCGGCCTCAATCGCAAGCAAACGCTTGTACTCAACGAGGACACATTGCAGAAATGCACCATAGCGCCGTGTTGCCACCCTATTTCTGGCGACGATGTCTTAGGCTATATCACGCCCCAGAATACGCTCGAAATCCACAAACGCAGTTGTCCCACGGCTGCAAAACTCAAAACGCGCTATGGCAATAATATCATCGCGCTCAAGTGGGACACCCACAAAACTCTCTACTTCCCCGTTTGCATCCACGTTAAAGGTGTTGACGACCACGGCGTGCTCTATGCCATTGCCGATGTGCTCCACAACAGCGAGCAGGACCTTGTGATCAAACACATCACCCTCGACACCAACGATGGTATCTTCGACGGAACAATCGAATTCCTTCTCCACGATACTGACGACGTGAAACAAATCTGCGAAACCCTACTCCGCCTCCACTACATTGAGAGTGCCTATCGCGAGGATAAAAAATGCTAACAAATGACTCCCAAACGTTTTCTCTCCACACTATGCTTGGCTGTGTTGACCCTTGTGGTCATGGCGCAGCCAAAGGCTAAGTATGTGTTCTATTTCATTGGCGATGGCATGGGCGTTAATCAGGTCAATGCCGCCGAAACTTTCCTTGCTGCCCGCGAGGGACGTATCGGTATGAAACCGCTCTGCTTCACGCAGTTCCCTTATCTGGGGCTCGTCTCCACCTATTCTGCCTCCAGCGGTGTTACCGACTCGGCCGCAGCGGGCACGGCCTTAGCTTCGGGCGTTAAGACAAAGAATGCCGCAGTCGGAGTGCTGCCCGACCTCACCACGCCTGTCAACAGTGTGGCTTGGCACGCGCAGCAACACGGGGCAGCTGTGGGCATCTCTACTTCAGTGGGGGTCAACCACGCCACGCCGGCCGTTTTCTACGCCCATGTGCCTGAGCGTCATGCTTACCATGAAATCGGACGCCAGCTCACCCTCTCTGGTTTCGACTTCTTCGCGGGCTCCGACATCTTGAAACATCAATCGGAGAACGGTGATAAGGACCTCTATCAGCAGGCTGCCGACAATGGGTATAAAATTGTGCGCGGCTACGATGAGTTTCTCCAGCAGGCCAACCGACAGAAGAAGCTGATTCTCCTTCAGCCGCTCCGCGACAGTAAGCAAAACGACTACGCCATCCCTTACAAGCTCGACCGCAAACCAGAGAATCTCTCGCTGGAGCAAATCACGCAGGCGGGCATCCGTTTCCTCTCCGAACGCCAAAAGGAACGTAACGGATTTTTCCTGATGATTGAGGGCGGCATGATTGATATGGCCTGCCACTCTAATGATGGTGCTGGATTCATCCATGAACTCATCGACATGGACAGCTGTGTCCAGATTGCTTACGAGTTCTACAAGAGAAAGCCCGACTCTACGCTCATCGTAGTTACCGCCGACCACGAAACAGGCGGCTTGTCCCTCGGCAGAGGAAAATACGCTCTCCACCTCGAAAAGCTTCTCCACCAGAAGACAACCTTCTTTGCCTATCCGCGCCATCTGGCTGCTTTGCGTCGCGAAAAGGGTAGCGCATTCAGTTGGGAAGTTGTGCGCCAGGATCTGAAAGAAAACTTTGGTTTCTGGGAGGGTCTCGAACTGACGAAAGCACAAACCGAACGCCTCCACAAGGCCTACGAACAACTCGTTGACAACTCATCGGAGAAAAAGAAGAGCCTCTACAATTCCGTAGACCCTGTGTCCTACGCTGCGAGCCAAATCATGGACGAACACAGCCTCATCGGCTGGCAGAGCAACGGCCACTCCGACGGTTTCGTGGGAGTCTACGCCATCGGGGTAGGTGCTGAGCAGTTTGCAGGACAAATCGACAACACCGAGATTCCTCGCAAAATTATGCGCGCCGCAGGCTGGGAATAGACACATAACTACAACCGCTGATGATGAAAACCGCTCCTCAACTTTCGCTTATATTTTCTCGCCGCCGCAAGAAAACCATGACGACTTCTGAGGGGCGGCTTTCATCTTTTCTGCCAACAATTGTTCAGGCAAGAATGCTTGTCGGTTTCCTGCTCCTATGGCTCTTTGGCAACCTGAGTGGTACAGCCAGCTCTGCTTATGCCGATAACAGTTCCGCCCGATGGAGCACAGAATTCGTCCATACTGCCGCATCGGTCGAGAAGGACAAAGCTACCACACAGCGCCATGCTTTAGCAAGAGAAAAGGAACTGTTTCGCCACCTCCCTCTTACTCCCACCGACACAGTGCGGGGCGACAGCAGCGAAGTGGGAGCGCGCTCAAGCATCGTTGTTCCACAGCAGCACACCTCCCCCGTAGCGGCGCGCACCCAAGCGTTGCGAAACTCCCCAACGGCCTACAATGTCAGTCCCATTAGTTGGGACATTTATCCGTACATCGGCCGCGAAACCACCTTTATCACCGACAGGGAAGCCATTACGGATGTTTTGGGCGACTTTTGTGAGCAGATGAGCGTTTCCACACAAGAGGCCACGCGCCTCGAGACGGCTCTCGGACTCAAAGAAGGCTCTCTCCAAAATGGTTTCAAAATCCGCGAAATATCTCTCACGGGTATGCCGCCCGAAAGAATCCGCATTCCCGAACGTGGCAATAAGCATTTCTTGGGTAAAGGAAAAGGCCTCCCCGGCGGCGGCCCTGAACTGGAACTCCAGCCCCGAATCTCGACCCAAGACAATGCGGAAGTTCGCACCATAGCCATCATCCACGTTCAGTAGACTTTCGCCCACAACGAATTGAGGAGGCAGAAAAGCACAACTCTCAAGAGCGTCGGATCTGTTCTAATATCTCCAATAGTGCTACAAAAAAATCTGCTGACACACTTAATGGTGTCAGCAGATTTTTTCATTGGCTATTTTCGTTACAGTGACCTGTTTCTCCTACAAAATGTGTACTTTTGCTCATCTTATTTCATTTTTTTTATTGACAACTACAAAGGAAATAAGAAGGGCTGAATGTACAAAACAATCAGCCCGTTTTTTTATTATTCTGAATTAAAAAGATATGAACGCAAA
>CAUSYJ010000027.1:0-13315 GCA_963535845.1 uncultured Alloprevotella sp. | reverse complement strand
GTCCTTATTTTTGGCTGTATATACCGAGACACATCTCGTATCAATATGTAGCTCTTGTTGTTCTGGGTTTGCAAGCCCTCAGTGCAGCGGTGTTCTTCTCCCTTAGCTACTGGCTTTTCTGCCGCAAGCAGGTCATTCAGTATCGCTACTTCTAAAATTTTGCCAGTAGTGCTGCTTCTTGAGGGCCACGCCCTGAGCTAAAGAATGTAGGAAAAAATGATTGTTTTATGAATTTCAAAGACGCAAATCCCATATATTTGCAAATAGCTGAACGAATATCCGAAGAGATCCTTGCTGGAAAGTTTTCTTCCAACGAGCGTATTCCCAGCGTTCGCGAATATAGCGCGCTCTTGGAGGTGAATATCAACACAGCCGTTAAGGCTTACGATTATTTGTCTAACCAAGGCGTAATCTATAATAAGCGCGGTATGGGCTATTTCGTGTCGCCCGACGCGATAGAGCATATCCGCGAATCCAACCGCAAGCAATTCATGGAGGAAACCTTACCCGAAGTGTTCCGACAAATGAAGTTGCTCGGAATTGACTTTAACCAAATTCAAACAGAATGGAACAAACTACGATGATACACCTTGACGGAATCCATAAGACCTATCAAGGCGCACAGCCCCTTCACGTGTTGAAAGGTATCTCTCTTGACATAAAGAAAGGAGAGTTCGTGTCCATCATGGGAGCCAGTGGTAGCGGCAAATCTACCTTGCTCAATATCCTGGGAATCCTCGACAACTACGACGAAGGAGAATACCTGCTCAACGGCGTGTTGATGAAAAACCTCAGCGAGACGAAGGCTGCCGATTATCGCAACCGCATGATTGGTTTTATCTTCCAATCGTTCAATCTCATTCCCTTTAAGAACGCTATGGAGAATGTAGCTCTTCCGCTCTACTATCAAGGTGTGAGTCGCCGCAAGCGCAATGCGTTGGCACTGGAGTATCTCGAGCGTTTAGGTTTGAGGGAGTGGGCGCACCATTTGCCCAGCGAACTCTCCGGCGGTCAGAAGCAGCGTGTGGCCATAGCCCGCGCCATCATCACTCATCCCCAGATAATTTTGGCCGATGAGCCTACCGGCGCACTCGACTCAAAGACGAGCGAGGAAGTGATGCAGCTGCTGCGCGACCTCAATGAGAAAGAGGGCATGACCATCGTAGTGGTGACTCACGAAAGCGGAGTGGCCTATCGTACGCATAAAGTGATTCATATCAAGGACGGCATCATCGGAAAGATTGAAGAGAACAAGACGATGGAAGGTCAGCCCTATCTGAAATAAGGAAGTATTCATCCAAAAAACAAAACGATTGTGTTTGACGATTTAGGAGAAATATGGACGCATCTGAAGCTTAATAAGCTGCGTACAGCCCTGACGGGACTCTCCGTCAGCGTAGGTATCTTCCTGCTCATCACGCTGCTTGGTTCGGGCAACGGACTTATCAATGCCTTCAAAGCCAATCGAGGCGGAATGGCTATGGATGTTGTGAAGGTGTATCCTGGAATAACAGACGAAGCGTATGGTGGTTGGGAAAAGGGTAGAGAAATTCAACTCGACAACCGCGATATCCGTATGGCCAGCGGACAATTCAGCGACCGCGTTACGGAAGCTGCTGGGCAAATTTCGCTCAGCGGCGGAACGATGAGCTATGGCGACCGCTCTTTCTCAGCTTCGCTCGGAGGCTATTATCCTGCCAATGAGCATATCAATAAACTCAAAATTATTTATGGGCGCTATATCAACAACAAAGATATGGAAGAGCGCCGCAAGGTTATTGTGCTGAGCGAGAAAACGGCGAAGCAGTTTTTCCCGATTGTTTCCGACGCCATCGGAAAGTCGTTGCGCGTGGACGGTAATGTATATGTTGTAGTAGGAATCTTTAGCGATGAAGGCCGCTTCGGAGGAATGGAAGGACACATTCCTTTCACAACGTTGCAACTCATTTATAAGACTGGGCAAAAGGTGGATCAGTTGACGCTCCAAACGCGAAATATCTCCGATGCAGCCAGCGACAGTATTTTCCAACGCGATTTCAAAAAGGCAGAAGCTGGGCTCCACTCATTTTCTCCCACAGATGAAGGGGCAATATGGATGTTTAATACGGCTGTTGGAGAAGAAGAAACCGACAAAGCTATGGGGTATCTCAACACCGCCCTATGGGTCATCGGTCTCTTGACTTTGCTGAGCGGAGTAGTGGGCATTTCTAATATTATGCTTATCACAGTGAAAGAGCGCACCCATGAGTTCGGCATTCGCAAAGCGCTGGGTGCACGTTCGTGGAGCATTCTGCGCAGCGTCTTGCTCGAAAGCGTCATCATCACAGCTATCTCTGGCTATATAGGTCTTGTGTGCGGAATTCTGATGACGGAATATCTCAACGCTACAGCAGGACAGGAAACGATGACGATTGCCGACCAAACTATGTACACTTTTCTCAATCCAACGGTCGATATGGCTGTGGCAATAGAAGCCTTGGCCGTGTTGATAGTTGCAGGATTGGTGGCAGGTTTTTTCCCTGCGTGGAAAGCTGTGAGAGTGAAACCGATTGAAGCACTTAATGCACATTAAAATTATGAGAATATTCGATTTAGACAAATGGTCGGAGACGTTCGAAACGTTGATGCGCAATAAGTCGCGAAGTTTCCTAACGGCCTTTGGTATATTCTGGGGACTGTTTATGTTTTCGCTGCTGATGGGTGGAGGCCAGGGACTGGAAAGTTTGATGGCGAAAAACTTTGAAGGAATTGCACAAAATTCTTGCTTTCTCATTCCTGGGCAGACAACGAAGACTTATAAAGGTTTGCAGAGCGGACGTCAGTGGAATTTGCGTGCTGCTGATGCTCAATTGCTCAAACATAGAGTGAAGGGCATAGACCTTTGTGAACCAGTGATATTGGGAGGGAATCCAACACCTCGTTACAAGGATAAAACTACATATGGAACAGTGAAGGGCGTGAACCCCGAATATGCTGCTATGGAGAATCCTCATATAATATATGGGCGCTTTATCAATCAGACGGATTGTGATCAGGGGCGAAAGGTTTGTGTCATTGGTATGCGCGTACGCGAGGAACTGTTTCCCGATACGCCCAACCCCTGCGGGAAGTTTATTGAGCTGGATTCTATCTATTATGAAGTGGTGGGCGTGAGTAATATGAAGTCGAACGTCGGTACGGGCGGTGGTAATTCGCAGCAAACCATAATGCTTCCCTTTACTACGGCTCAGAAAATCTACCAGAAAGGCGACCGCGCCGATATGTTAGTCTACACTGCAGCCCCTGGACACACCGTTACAGAGATTGAAGAAGCGGTGAATACAGTGATAAAAGAAGAACACCTTATTGCGCCCGACGACGATCAAGCGCTTTTCTCCATCAACTTAGAAAAGCTGTTTCAAGTCATTGATAATCTCTTCGATGGCATTCGTTTCCTCGTATGGCTCATTGGTATCGGCACGCTCATCTCAGGTACGATAGGCGTTTCCAATATTATGATGGTCACTGTGAAGGAGCGCACCACAGAAATAGGTATTCGCCGCGCCATTGGTGCCCGCCCCTCCAACATTCTCTGGCAGATAATGGCAGAGAGCTTGGTGCTCACTCTGTTGGCAGGCCTCTCGGGAATCGTTATCTCCGTTCTGATTTTGCAAGCCGTAGAGATGGGCGTTGCAGCGGGTACGGGAGTCGAAGCTAAGTTTCAGTTATCGTTTGGTATGGCCCTGTCTGCCTTTGGTGTCTTAATGATGCTTGGTACTCTGGCCGGTGTGGCTCCCAGTTTGCGCGCTTTAGCCATCAAGCCCATTGAGGCTCTGACGGACGAATAATATAAATCCATCATTTTAATACAGTAAATAACAAACAAAAGATATTATGAAGAAGTTCTTTAAAATCCTGCTCTTGGTTGTAGCAGTGGTATTGTTCATCGGAACGTTCGTATTCCTCTATCAGAAGTCGAAACCAGAAGTCATAGAGTATGAAACTTACGATGTGCAGGAGCGGACGCTTGAGAAAACCAGTGTGCTCACTGGCGACATTGAGCCGCGCGACGAAGTCCTTGTTAAACCGCAAATTTCGGGCGTTATCTATGAGCTTTGCAAGCAGGCTGGCGAAGAAGTGAAAGCAGGCGAAATTATCGCTAAAGTAAAGGTGATTCCCGACATGCAGTCGCTCTCCTCTGCTGAAAGCCGTGTGCGTTTAGCTACTGTTAATCTGGAACAAGCAAAGGTGGACTATCAGCGTGAAAAGAAACTTTATGATGAACAGTTGGTATCTGCCGATGAATACGACAAAGTACGCCAGGCTTATCGACAAGCCAAGGAGGAATTGTTGGCAGCCAACGACAACTACGAGATTGCAAAGAACGGCGTGTCGCGCTCTCAGGCACAGATGAGCACCACGCTCATCCGCTCCACTGTGAACGGCCTGATTCTCGACATCCCCGTGAAAGTCGGAACCAGCGTAATTATGTCGAACTCCTTCAATGATGGTACCACGATTGCCACTGTTGCCAACATGGGCGACCTTATTTTCAAAGGTCAGATAGACGAGACCGAGGTAGGGCGCGTTCACACGGGAATGCCTATGAAGATTACGGTGGGCGCTCTGCAAGACCAATCATTTACGGCCACTTTGGAATACATCTCTCCGAAGGTGGAAGCAGCCACTACATCCAGCGCCAATAAGTTTGAAATCAAGGCAGCAGTGAAGATGCCCCACGGAGTCAACATTCGTTCAGGCTACAGCGCCAATGCCGAGATTGTGCTGGATCGTCTGACCAATGTGCTCTCTGTTCCCGAAGGTGCAGTGACTTATGAGAACGGACGCGCCTATGTGCAGGTGCTTACGGCTGCCACACCGCAAACGTTTGCTAAGCGCGAGGTAAAGACTGGTGTGAGTGATGGTATGTATATCCAGATTCTTTCCGGTTTGAAGAAAGGAGAAAAAGTACGTGGCAATCAGAAAGCGCAAGAATCCATTCAAGCCAGTAAAGGAGCTGACGAAAAATAAAGCATAGTTCATAAGTTGAAGCTCATGCTTAAAATCCAAGACTAATGAAACGAATCATCCTATCCATAATGAGTTTGCTGTCCCTAACGGCAGTGGCTCAGAAACCTATGACGCTGCGTGAGTGCATAGATTATGCGCTCAATCGCAACGTGCAGGTGAAACAGAGTGCGCTACAACGTCAGCAGGAAGAAGTGAACCTCTCAACAGCCAAGAATGCTCGATTGCCCGAAGTGAGCGGTGGCGCAAATCAGAGCTTTAGTTTCGGGCGCGGCTTGACGGCACAAAATACCTATGTGAGCCGCAACACGGCCAGCACAGGTGTAAGCGTAAGTGCTTCTCTGCCACTTTTCACAGGTTTTCGTCTTCCCAACCAGAAGAAGCAGGCAGAACTCAATCTCCAAGCTGCTACGGCCGACTTAGAGAAAGTGCGTGAGGACTTGAGTGTGCAGATAGTCCAAGCCTATTTGCAGGCACTCTATCAGAAAGAAATGATCAGTGTGGCAAAAGAGCAACTCTCGCTCAGCCGCATTCAGTATGAACGCATTCAGAGAGTTTACGACGCGCAGAAAGCAAGCGGACTGGCGGTGAACGAAGCTAAGAACACTGTGGCGCAGGACGAACTCGCTCTGGTGCAGAATGAGAATAACTACAAATTGGCACTGCTCGATTTGAGTCAACTCATAGAGATGAGCACGCCCGACTCCCTCGACGTCATCGCGCCCGCAATGATGCAACCACAGCCAGTAGGAGGAAATCCCGAGGCGATATTTGAAGAAGCCGTCATGAGTAAACCCGCCATCCGCGCACAGAAGTTGCGTATCGAAAGCGCGCAGAAAAGCATCGATATAGCCCGTGCAGGCTATTGGCCAACTCTTTCTCTCAACGGCGGTATAGGTACTTCTTATTACCATGTCAATGGAGGCACAAATCCCGCTTTTGGGCGTCAGTTTAAAGACAACTTCAACAAGAGTATAGGTATATCTTTAAACATTCCTATCTTCGACCACTTCCAAACTCGCAATAATATCCGCATGGCTAAGATCAACTACGAGGGACAGCGTGTGCAGTTCGATCAGGCGCAGAAGGAATTGTACAAAGAGATACAAACAGCTTGGTACAACGCCGTTGCAGCACAGAAGAAATACGAAGCTTCGCGCAGCGCAGAAGATGTGGCGCGTGAGAGTTTTGTGATGATGACAAAAAAGTTTGAATACGGGAAGGCCAATGCCACAGAATATAACGAGCAAAAGACAAAGTATGCCAACGCACAGACCAACCGCATCAATGCTCAGTACGAATACGTGTTTCGCAACATCATCCTTGATTTCTACAAGGGTACGCCTATACAATAACAATATATAAGCATTCATTTATTTATGGAAAACTTTTTGGAAGCCCGTCACATCGTGAAGCGTTTTGCCGAACATACGGCACTCAACGATGTGAGTGTGGAAGTACCTCGCGGCCAAATCTTCGGACTCTTGGGCCCGAATGGTGCGGGAAAGACCACCCTTATCCGCATCCTCAACCGCATAACAGCTCCCGATCAGGGAGAAGTCTTTTTTGATGGCCGACTGCAAGAGCCCACCGACGTGCAGCGCATAGGTTATCTGCCAGAGGAGCGTGGACTCTACAAGAAAATGAAAGTGGGCGAACAAGCTATTTATTTGGCACAGCTCAAAGGCCTCTCGCGCAGCGAAGCCGAGATGCGTCTCCGCAACTGGTTTGAGAAGTTCGACATCATGCCTTGGTGGAACAAGAAGTTAGAGGAACTCTCCAAGGGTATGGCTCAGAAAGTGCAGTTCATTATCACGGTGCTCCACGAACCCGATTTGCTCATTTTCGATGAACCTTTCTCTGGTTTCGACCCCGTCAATGCCGAGCAGCTTAAGCAGGAAATCCTCGAACTCAAGGAGAAGGGCCACACCATTATCTTCTCCACTCACAATATGAGCAGTGTGGAAGAAATCTGCGACACCATCGCGCTCATCAACCACTCCCAGGTGGTGCTCAAAGGCAATGTGCAAGAAGTGAAGAGTCAGTTCCGCACTGGGCTTTACGACCTCGTGACCACCAGCGCGTCTCTCCAACCTGTCGACGGCGTGTTTAGCATCATCGGCAACAGAAGTATTTCCGGCGTTCATCGCTATTCGCTGCGCAAAGCAGAAGCTGTGGACAACAACCAACTGGTGGAAGCTTTGGCGCGCCAAGTTGAAATCCGCAGTTTCGCCGAGCAAATGCCCACGATGAACGATGTGTTCCTCAACGTAGTAGGCCAAGACGCCACTTGGGCTGATCAACAAATTGAAAACAAATAAGCAAGCATCATCATGAATAAAATTCTGATTATCATCCAGCGCGAATTTCTGAAGCGCGTAAAGAAGAAGAGTTTCATCGTACTCACGATTTTGATGCCGTTTATTCTGGCCGCACTCGTTATGGTGCCGCTGTGGCTTTCCACTATCGAGAACGATGAGCAGTCCAACATTGCCGTTGTCGACAATACGGGCCACTATTTCCCCGTGCTGAAGGACACGCAAACGTTCCATTTCGTGTTGATGCCCAAAGTCCTTCCCGATATGAAGTCCGACAGCTCTTCTTTTGAAGCCGTTGTGAACATAACGGCTGATCTGAGTAAGAACCCAAATGCTATCACCATTTTCAGTCGGAAAGAAGTTTCGGGAGGGCTGCTCTCCTATGTAGAGTCGCAAATCAATGAGCAAGTGCGCAAGGACAAACTTGCCGCCTCTGGTGTGCCAGAATTGGACAAAATCATCGACGACATAGATCAAGATATTAGTATTTCCACAGTGAAGTGGGACAAAGAGGGACAAGCTACCTCCTCCAATACTGAAATAGCTATCGGAGCAGGTTTCATCTTCACTTTCCTCATCTATATGTTTGTCATGGCTTATGGCGGTATGGTGATGCAAAGTGTGATAGAAGAAAAAACCAATCGCATTGTCGAACTCATGGTGAGCAGCGTCAAACCATTCCAGCTCATGATGGGAAAAATCATAGGTATAGCCCTCGTTGGCTTTGTTCAACTCATCATTTGGGGTATTTTGTTCACGATTATCCTCACTGTAGCCACAGCTATCTTTGGTCCTGAAGTCACGCAGTCGGCAGCTGCGACTCAGCCGATGATGGGAGCAGCATCGCAGATGCCTATGAGCGAAGTGTCGGGCGATACTGTTGAGATTCTCTCCGCCTTGAAGAATCTGCCTTATCTGGAACTGATGTTGATGTTTGTGCTCTACTTCATCGGAGGCTACCTGCTCTATGCAAGTTTCTTTGCTGCTGTAGGTGCAAGCGTTAATGAGCAAGAAGATAGTAGCCAGTTCGTACTGCCCGTCACGCTTATCATGGTTTTCGGACTTTATGCCGCCATGTATAGCGTTAACAATACGGACGGTCCCTTAGCTTTCTGGGCAAGTATCTTCCCGCTGACATCTCCCATCGTTATGATGGTGCGCATCCCCTTCGGTGTTCCTCTTTGGCAGGAAGCTCTCAGCATCGTGCTTCTCTATGCTTCTGCCATCGGCATGGTATGGGTAGGCGCCAAGATTTATCGTGTTGGCATCTTGATGTATGGTAAGAAGCCCTCTCTCAAAGAGATGATGAAATGGTTGAGATACAAATAAGTAAGAAGTATTCACACTTCTAAAAACATTTCTCTACTCCTTTGTCCGCAGCGCATAAAAAATGTGTTGCGGACTATTTTTCTGCTCAAAAGGAGTGTTCCCCACTAATAGCTCTTTATCTGTTCCGCAAGTCGTGCTGATGTATTCGTTTTTTTGAAAGTTTTCGTCAAGAATCTTCATGTTTTATGATTCCGAGAATCGCTCGAAATGCAACTTGAAGTAAGGTAATCGTTTGGAGTGTCCGATAGATCTGACCTGTCCTATAAGGCTTTCCAATAGATACAATAAGGGAATTTGGAAACGCAATAAGGCTATCAGCTGACATCCTTATTGTGTCGGCTGACAGAATAAGGAAAAAAGAGACCTTTTGGCACGTGTTGAGCGCTAAATCTGTAGGAAATAGGTGCATTCCCCGCTTTTTCCTCTGAAAATTTGAAATAAAGTTTTCGACAAAAACTCTTTTTTGTGGCTACCCAGCTGTTTTTGAAGGACTCTTTAATTTTTTCGATTCTATCTGAGAAAAGTAGATTGTAAAGATAAAGGGTGGTAAGTGGAGATAAAAGAAAAGTTGATGTAGCTCAGAGAAATAGCGGTTTTCCAGCCTTTCGTTTGCTATTTCAATCCGTAAGTATTACTTTTGTGGCACTAAAATCAAATTACAGACGAAGTCAATGCTCTGCGGCACTTGTGTCCCGCTCCGATATTTCTTCAACAGCTTCTGGAAAGCTCAAAGAAATATCAATTTTGGAGCTTGCATCGCTTCTCTACCGACCACAAATGGACGATTATCACGCGGAAAATAACGATTGACAAGACAGGGATTCGCTCTAAGGTGTTTCCCCGTCGTAACAAACTTGGAGGAAAGCCTAATGCGAACATTCTGGAATATCAATCAAGGCCTACGCACGATTGAGAAATGGGAACCTAACTGCTGGACACAAGTGACGTGTCCCTCTCCCGATGATGAAGATTTTCTCTTCAACGAACTTGAAATTCCTACTTACTTTCTTGACGACATCCGAGATAAGGATGAGCGCTCTCGCTACGAATATGACGAGGGTTGGACGCTGATTATCCTTCGTATTCCTTATGTGAAGGAAGTGCGAAGCCGTACCCCGCACACAACAATCCCACTTGGTATCATCATCAACAAGGGTATTTGCGTGACGGTGTGCAACTACGAAACCAACATGATGATTGATTTCGTCAGCTATCAGCAGAAACGCAATAGTGGTTTTACTGACTCCGTCGATCTCGTATTCCGATTGTTCCTTTCCAGTGCGGTGTGGTATCTGAAACGCCTGAAACAAATCAACGTGCTGATTGAAGACGCCAAGCGCAACCTCGACCACAGCATCGACAACGAGGACCTCATCGGTCTGAGCCGCCTGCAAGATAGTTTGACCTACTTCATCACCTCCATTCGTGGTAACGAAACACTGCTGAGTAAACTGAAGTTCAAGCTCCCTGTGGATGAGTTGGACGCCGACCTCATCGAGGATGTCAACATTGAGATGAATCAGGCACGGGAAACCACCAATATCTACTCAAACATTCTTGATTCGACAATGGATACTTACGCCAATATTATTAACAATAATATGTCGGGCGTGATGAAGCAGATGACCAGCGTTAGCATTATCTTGATGTTTCCCACGCTTATCGCCAGTTTGTTTGGTATGAACCTCATCAACGGCATGGAGCTTTGGGCATGGGGCTTCCCCATAGTGGTGTTGGCTTCGCTCGTTGTCACTGGAATTTTCTATTGGTTGTTCCGCAAGCGCACATGGATTTGATGCCATAAGGTGGGGCCAACTCCACACCTATATTATATATAAAAGCAAGGTGCAAAGACAGTTTTTCTACTCTTGTTGAGAAAACAAGCAGGAAGTGTAACTGTCTCTGCACCTTTTTTATGAAAACTGTCCGTTTTTTTTCTTGCCTCGGCTCGTAAAAGGCAAAAAGATTTGAAAAAACTTTGCCAATACATAAAAAATAACTTTTTTTGCAATGATAAAAAAGAAGTGTCCGATGCTATGTCCTCTTGTTAAAGTATATACATCGGAAGAAAATTTACATCTCTCTCACATTAAATTGTTTATACGTTGTTACAATGGACGAAAACAAGACTACTGAAGAAGTAAAGAACGAGTCAGTAGAGGCTCAATCTAAGGAAACTGCCCCCGTAGCGGCAGAAGCTGTTGAGGCGCAAGCCCAAGTTGCTGAATCCGAACGCCCCGCCCCCGCCACTAAGGCAGAAGTCTTGGAGCGTCTGAAAGAAATAGCCCGAGAAGGTGGTAACATCCGTCGCCCCGACCTCGAAGCCCTCAAGCAGGCTTACTATCGCTATCACAGCGCAGAAGTTGTGGCTGCTCGCGAGGAGTTTGTTAAAAACGGCGGTGCTGCTGAAGATTTCAAGCCAGCTCCCGATGCCGATGAAGAAACCTTTAAGGCAGAATACAATCTGATTCGCGAACTTCGCGCCAAATCGGCTGCTGAAGAGGAGGCTGAAAAACAGGAAAACCTCAAGCGCAAACAAGCCATCATTGAGGAAATCAAAACGGCTGCCGCTTCTCCCGAGGAGGCCGACAAAAACTATGAAAAAGTAAAACAGCTTCAAGCTGAATGGAAAGAGATTAAGCAGGTTCCGGCTGAGAATGCTACTGAGCTGTGGAAAACTTATCAGCTCTACTGTGAGCAATTCTATGATCAGCTCCATCTCAACTATGAAGCACGCCAATACGACTTTAAAAAGAATCTCGAAGCAAAATTGCGCCTCTGTGAGGCTGCGGAAAAATTAGCAGAAGAATCTGATGTGATTTCTGCCTTCCATCAGCTCCAGCAATACCACCAAGAGTTTCGCGAGATAGGTCCTGTTGATAAAGAACACCGCGAGGAAGTTTGGAATAGATTCAAGGAGGCTTCAACAGTGGTGAACAAGCGTCATCAAGACCATTTCACAGCACTCAAAGAGAAGGAAGAAGAAAATCTCAAACTCAAGACCGCGCTCTGCGAAAAAGTGGAAGCTATCGACGTTGATAATGTGAAGGGTAACACCGACTGGGACAAACTCACCAAGAGCGTACTTGAGGTGCAAGCTGAATGGCGCACTATTGGTTTTACTCCGAAAAAAGACAATACGCAAATCTTCGAACGTTTCCGCGCCGCCTGCGATCGTTTCTTCCAGCGTAAGGCCGAACACTTCAAAACACAGCGCGAGAAGTTTAGTGCCAACATCGAAGTGAAAAACAAATTGGCAGAGGCTGCTGAAGCCCTCAAAGAGAGCACAGATTGGGCTGCTACGACCAACAAACTCATTGCACTGCAAAAGCAATGGAAGGAATCTGGTCCTGTACCCCACAAGGTGAGCGAGGCCATTTGGAAACGCTTCAACGAAGCTTGCAATTATTTCTTCGACAAAAAGAACGAAGTCACTGGCGACCAGCGCCGCGAAGAGGAAGCAAATCTCGAAAAGAAGAACTCAATCATAGCTGAACTTACCACTTTGCTCAACGAAACTGGCGATGACCTATTGCAAAAGGTACGCGATTTGCAAGCACGTTGGAATGAGGTAGGCCATGTTCCTTTCCGCAAGAAAGAGGAAATCTACCAGCAGTATCGTGCTATCTGCGACAAACTCTACGATCAGCTTCATGTCTCAGCACGTCGCCGCCATGTAGACAATTTCCGTCGTAAGGTAAGCGAGAAGGTTGGTAACGAACTTGATCGTGAACGCGCACGTCTCCAAGCAGCTTTCGAAGCTAAGAAGACCGAGATTCAAAACTACGAAACGAACCTTTCGTTCTTTAGTGCAAAATCTTCCTCTGGCAATTCGCTTGTTGCTGACATCGAGAAGAAAGTGGCTCGCCTAAAAGAAGATTTGACCGAGATTACCGAAAAAATTAAGGCAATCCGTCAACAAGCTAAGGCAGAAACAAAAAAGGACGAAGAAGCTAAAGAAGACTAAACCATTCTGACGCTACAATATCATAAAAGGATACTCCAAAACGAGAGTATCCTTTTTCTGTTAGAAGGAGGAGATGCAAATTTTGCTTGTTGTTCACTTACTCTTTCCTCTACCATTGGTTATCGTGGACGGTAATGTCTGAAAAGCATTGGAGCACGTGCGAGGGATGCTAAGTTGGAAACACCAATCATGGCCCATCAACGCCATAATTCAGGGCGACATGGGACGATACAAAAGAAAAAGCCAGTGAGGACATTCCAGACCGCGAAAAAAATACTGCGATATATAGAAAGGCAAAAAAGGGGACAGGACTGGAATAATAGTTATTTATCCTTAATGACGGATGTACAGAACAAGAGCCCAGCAGCAATAACGACAAGACAGACTGCCACTGTGAACACTGAAGCAACGGGGTGTTGCACAATTAGATCGTGAATAGGTTGTAAGTTTACGCTTGCTGTCATAACTCTTCTTCTTAGAATATGTTGCGAATATAACAAACAAAAGCAAAATTATGTGGAAATAGATACGGTTTTTAATAAAAATCCACAATGACGGCGGTGCAAATGATGTTGATATTTCTTTGCCATTTTACCTAAATTTCCATTCCCCAAAATACGGTAGCCGTCTTGCATACGTTTCTTCTATTTTTTAGGACAGTATCATTTGTTTAAAATCTTATATGATTTGTGGT